>WTKB01000160.1 GCA_011524575.1 Aquimarina sp. | reverse complement strand
CTATTACTCCCCACCTTCTACAAATTGCGTATAAGCTTCTGGAGATAATAAACTATCTAATTCACTAGCATCCGTGAATGTGAGTTTTATAATCCAACCTTCTCCATAAGGATCGCTATTTACAAGCTCTGGGTTGTCTTCTAAAGCTTCGTTAAGCTCCGTTACTGTTCCAGATAAAGGACTAAATAAATCAGATACTGTTTTTACAGCTTCTATGCTTCCAAAAATAGCATCTTTTTCTACTTCTTCATCAAGGCTTTCTACATCTACGTACACAATATCACCTAATTGATCTTGTGCATAATCGGTAACGCCTATATAAGCCACATCACCTTCGATGCGTACCCATTCGTGTTCTTTACTGTATTTTAAATTTTCTGGAGTATTCATAAGCATTAAATTTTTATTAAAGGTAATCTTTTTACTATTGCTTTTACGGTTTTCTTACGGATCTGTACTAGGATTTCTGTTCCTGCCTTACAAAAAGGTTTATCAATATACCCTAGTCCTATTCCATTATTTAAAGTAGGTGACTGCCCACCAGAAGTAACTTTACCAATCTCCTGACCTTCAAGAGACAAAAGCGTATATCCTCCTCTTGGAATGCCTCTTTCGATCATTTCAAAACCTACTAACTTTTTAGAAACCCCTGCTGTTTTTTGAGCTTCTAACGCTGCTTTATTAACAAAATCAGATTTATTAAACTTCGTAATCCAACCTAAACCTGCTTCTAATGGGCTCGTAGTATCATCAATATCATTTCCATATAAACAATACCCCATTTCCATGCGTAAAGTATCTCTAGCACCAAGGCCTATAGGCTGAATACCCTCAGCACTACCTGCTTGCAATACCGCATCCCATAAAACAGCAGCTTCACTGGTAGCTACATACAATTCAAAGCCCCCTGATCCTGTATATCCTGTTGCAGAAATAATAACCTCATCAATACCAGCTATTGTTCCTTTTGTAAAATGATAATACGAAATTTCAGAAAGGTTTACCTCAGTAATTTTTTGTAATACTTCTTGGGCTTTTGGACCTTGCACTGCTAATAAGGCAAAATCTTCTGATTGATTCGTAAGTGTTACGTTCTCAAAAGTATTTTGGCTTTGAATCCATGCCCAGTCTTTTGCTATATTAGAAGCATTTACCACAAGCATGTAAGCCTCTTCTTGAAGTTTGTAAATAATCAAATCATCTACAATTCCTCCCTCCAGATTGGGCATACAAGAATACTGAGCTTGTCCAATTTTTAGTTTTGAAGCATCATTACTACTAATTTTTTGTATGAGATCTAGGGCTTCAGTACCTTCTACAAGAAATTCTCCCATATGAGATACATCAAACATACCTACGCCTTTACGAACACAATGATGTTCTTCTACTATAGAAGTATATTGTATGGGCATGTTATAACCTGCAAAAGGAACCATTTTAGCCCCTAAAGAAAGGTGTTTTTCTTCAAGGATCAGTTGTTTTATTTTTTCTGTCATTATTATAATTTCTATAAATGAAACGGATAACTATTTTTAAGAGCTTGTTTAAAAATATAAATAGTTATCCGTTTCAAAAAATATCTTTAAACGATTTCCTTTTCACATACCGATTGCTCCTCTTCATAAGAAGAGACATCTGGACAACTACAAATTAAATTTCTATCACCATAGGCATCATCTATACGACTTACACTTGCCCAAAACTTGCGTTCTTTCACATACGGTAAAGGAAAGGCTGCTTGTTTACGAGTATAAGGATATTTCCAATCATCAGAAGTAACTACATCCTGAGTATGTGGTGCATTTTTAAGAACATTTTGCTCTGGATCGACAACACCATCTATCACCTCCTGTACTTCTTTACGAATCTGAATCAACGCATCACAGAAACGATCAATTTCCTCTTTCGTTTCGCTTTCTGTAGGTTCAATCATTAAAGTACCTACTACTGGAAAAGATACCGTAGGAGCATGGAAACCATAATCCATAAGACGTTTAGCAATATCCGTTACTGTAATTCCAAATTTAATAAAGCCTCTACAATCTACAATAAGCTCATGAGCATTTCTACCATTACTCCCTTTAAAAAGTACTGGGTAATGTGCTTCTAGTCGTGCCTGCATATAATTGGCATTTAAGATAGCTACTTCGGTAGCTTTCTTTAACCCCTTAGCTCCCATCATAGCGATATAAGCATAAGAAATCGTTAGAATACTAGCACTTCCCCATGGTGCTGCGGAAATAGGCTCAATAGATGAGGTGCTTTGCGTACAATCAATTACTGGATGACTTGGTAAGAAAGGAGTCAATTCTTTAGTAACTGCAATAGGTCCCATTCCTGGTCCGCCTCCACCATGTGGAATACAGAAAGTTTTATGTAAATTTAAGTGACAAACATCTGCACCAATAAATCCAGGACTGGTAAGCCCTAATTGTGCATTAAGGTTGGCACCATCCATGTAAACCCTACCTCCATTTTGATGTACAATGGCACAAGCTTCTTTGATACCTTCTTCAAATACACCATGTGTAGAAGGATAAGTTACCATCAGTGCCATCAAATTATCTTTGTGTAGTATTGCTTTTTCTTTTAAATCTTCAAGGTCGATATCTCCGTTTTCTAGACACTTTACAATCACTACTTTTTGCCCAACCATAATTGCACTTGCAGGATTGGTACCATGTGCTGATGATGGAATTAGTGTGATGTTTCGATGTCCTTCACCTTTTGATTCAAACATCGCTTTTATAACGAGTAAGCCCGCTAATTCTCCTTGTGCCCCACTATTAGGCTGCAATGAAGTTTGGTGGAAACCTGTAATTTCTGAAAGCCACTGGGAAAGATCCGTAAAAAGCTTCTGATAACCCTCCGCTTGATTTACAGGAACAAATGGATGAATATTCGACCAACCCTCCCAAGAAAGTGGCATCATTTCCGTAGAAGCATTGAGTTTCATCGTACAAGAACCCAAAGAAATCATAGAATGCACCAATGATAAATCTTTACTTTCTAAACGCTTAATATAACGAAGCATTTCATGCTCGGTGTGGTAGTTTTTAAAATTAGGGTGCGTTAAAAAGTCGGAACTACGTTGTAGATCTTGTGGAATTTGACTTTCGGTAACTTCTTCTAAAAATTCTACAATAGGCACCATTTTCGGTGTTGCAAATAGTGCTAAAATATCTAAAATATCTTGTTTGGTAGTGGTTTCATCTACTGAAATTCCTACAGCTGATTCCTCAAAATATCTAAAGTTAATGGATTGCTCTAAAGCAGCCTCTTTAATTTTTGAAACCTGTGTAGTTTCTACTTTTAAAGTATCAAAGAACGCATTATGAGTGATGGTGTATCCTAATACTTCTAAGCTACTGGCTAATGTAGTCGCATAAGTATGAATACGATTAGAGATTTGTAATAACCCCTCTTTACCGTGATATACCGCATACATTCCTGCCATTACCGAAAGTAACACTTGAGCCGTACAGATATTGGAAGTAGCACGGTCTCTTTTAATGTGTTGCTCTCTAGTTTGCAAAGACATACGAAAAGCCGTATTACCTTTAGCATCTTTTGAAACACCTATAATACGTCCTGGAATTTGTCTTTTATACGCCTCACGGGTAGCAAAAAAACCGGCATGTGGCCCACCATAACCTAATGGAATTCCAAAACGCTGTGACGTACCTACAACCACATCTGCCCCCATTTCTCCTGGAGATTTTAACAGTGTCATGGCCATAAGGTCTGCAGCTACAGCAACCTTAACCTTGTTATCAACGGCTTTTTGTCCAATAGCAGACGGATCTAAAATAGCTCCTTCACTATTTGGATACTGTATAAACACCCCAAAAAGATCAGGATTTGAAAAATCAAGCGTAGCAATATCACCAACAACTACCTCAATACCAATATACTGTGCACGCCCTTTTATAATACTAATGGTTTGTGGAAATGTATATTGATCTACAAAAAATATAGTTGCTTTTTTCTTAGAACGCTCTCGAACCCTGTAAAGCATTGTCATTGCCTCTGCTGCTGCTGTACCTTCATCAAGTAAAGAAGCATTTGCAATTTCCATTCCTGTAAGATCCGTAATTAAAGTTTGGAAATTAAGTAAGGCTTCTAATCTTCCTTGTGCAATTTCTGCTTGATAAGGCGTGTAAGCCGTGTACCAACCTGGATTTTCTAAAATATTACGTTGAATAACTGTAGGTAATGTACAGTTATAGTACCCCATCCCGATATAAGTACGGAAATTTTTATTTAGCGTAGCTAAGGCTTTGAATTGTTCTAAGAACTTTACCTCTGTTACCTCTAAAGGTAAATCCAAATCGTTTTCTAAACGAATACTACTAGGCACTGTTTGATCTATTAAAGTATCTATAGAAGTTACTCCAATAGTATCCAACATTTGTTGGGTAGCTTTTTTAGAAGGACTAATGTGTCGATCTACAAATTGTTCTGTGTGATATGCCATGATTGTTACAGTGTTTGATTAACAGCATGAAACACTTTTGAAGTATTTCATAATTAGCACAAAAATACAGAATTAAAACCCTAAAAAATTGTACAAAATTGCCTTTAA
>WTKB01000068.1 GCA_011524575.1 Aquimarina sp. | reverse complement strand
ATTAAAGTTTTTAATGATATGCTTATTAGTTCTAAAAAAAGACCTTTTAAACAAAAGTTTAAAGGCACTAAATCGGTAGTGAGAAATTATATTTCTACAGATTATGATTATAAGGAGAATATATATATGTATAAAGGAGAGTTAACTAACCTAGCCTTTATACAGTATAGTGATAGCTCAACTTCTTCAGACTAAAAATAACTACTTAGAACAATTTGTATAATGCATATGCACCTTTTTCAGGATGCAAACGCACCATACAAGAGACGTCAGCGATTATGTAAGATTTCCAGATAATTGAAGAAATAGAACAAAATGATACACAAAATTAATATGCTTCGACTTATAGCCTATTCATTATTCATTAGCCTTTTTACCCAATGTAATGGACAAACCGAAAAAAGCAATGTAGTGAGTATTAAAACCTATAATCCACAACCACAAATAGCACAGTTTAATAAGCAAGAACACCGTTTGGAATTTCGAGAAGAAAAATTGTTTTATAATAACACTCATGTGAAATTAGACCAAAATATGGCGTATTATGAAGCCATTTTTGGGAAAGATTATGATACTAAAAGGTATGGAACGATTATTCGCTACAAAAATATTCCTATAAGTATTAATAAAGGAGGAGATGACCAAGTGGATAACATTCGTATTCAATTATACTATTACAATCAAAAAATGCTTAATCATAAGTCAGATAATGAAACATGGGGATTTCCTCCTAAAATATTAGACAATGAATACATTTTAATTGATGGTATTCCTCTAAATAAAGATACCGATATTAAAGTTTTTAATGATATGCTTATTAGTTCTAAAAAAAGACCTTTTAAACAAAGATTTAAAGGAGTTCCTGCTATGGAAAGAGAATATTTATCTTTAGATTCTCCTCTAGAAAATATACATATATCATTTGGTGAACTATCGAAATTAGATTTTATAATGTATAGCGATGGTTCAACTTCTTCAGACTAAAAATGGCTTTGAGCCGTTTTTTACGCTTCCCTTTAGCTACAATTCTATCATAAAGAGAGCTTTACAAGCTTTGCTATATTTGCAAGCATTAAAGCTACAAAGGAATAGTAGATTTCTGAGTTTAGTGTTGCCTATTTTACTTAGAGCTTGTTTAAATCGAATACAAGCTGTAATTCAAAATTTCAAGAACTTGGTTGATTTTTAAAAGATGCGTATATCTCGTGATATACGCATCTTTTAAAAGAACTTATTTCAATGCAAAGTGTAGTTTAAGGTAAAGAATAACTATCCTTCTACTTCCTAGGCAATTACTCCAGAACCTACAAGAACGCCATCAGTGGTGTACCAAGCGGCAAACTGTCCTTCTTGTATGGCAAATTGCGGGTTTTTAAAATGTATTTCAAGTCCTTCAGGAGTTTGTAAAAGACGTACTTCTTCAAGTTCTTGACGGTAACGAATACGAGCTAGGAAATCTTTAGTCTCACCAATGTTAAGTTTGGCATCAGGTAATACCCAGTGTGTTTCGGAAGTAGCAATCCAAAGCTTTTCACGATAAAGCCCTGGGTGATTTTTACCTTGTCCTACATAGATCGTATTAGTTTCTACATCTGTTTCTAGTACAAATAGTGGTAAAGGAGTTCCACCAACTCCCAAACCTTTACGTTGTCCTTTGGTAAAAAAATGTGCTCCGTTATGTGAGCCTACTACTTTTCCATCGGTAGGGGAGTATTTGTAGTTAGTGAGCTTGCAAGGCATGTTATACATTTCATGACTAGCTGCTATTTCTACAATATTTCCTTCTTTTGGTTTTAATTGCTGTTGTAGAAAGGTGGGTAGTTTTACTTTTCCAATAAAACATAATCCTTGAGAATCTTTTTTATCTGCCGTAATCAGTTCTTGTGTTTTGGCAATGGTTCTTACTTCTGGTTTTAAAAGTTCTCCTACAGGGAATAGTGCTTTAGAAAGCTGCTCTTGAGAGAGTTGACATAGGAAATAGGATTGATCCTTATTAGGGTCTTTGCCTGCAATAAGCTGGTAGCTAGTTGTGCCATCAGCAGCGATCACTTCTTTTTTTCTACAATAATGACCTGTAGCTACATAATCTGCACCAAGTTCCAAAGCGATCTTTAAAAACACATCAAATTTGATTTCTCGATTACAGAGTACATCTGGGTTTGGGGTACGTCCTTTTTGATATTCCGAAAACATATAGTCCACAATACGTTTTTGGTATTCTTTGCTTAAATCTACTGTTTGGAAAGGGATTCCTAGTTTTTCAGCAACAAGTAAGGCATCATTACTATCTTCTAGCCATGGACATTCTGCAGAAATTGTTACGGATTCATCGTGCCAATTCTTCATAAATAACCCAATAACTTCATAACCTTCCTCTTTAAGAAGGTATGCTGCAACGCTAGAATCTACGCCACCAGAAAGTCCTACTACTACTCGTTTTGCCATTTGTTTAGGTAATGAAATATTAAAAGCCTTTGGTTTTTTTTGCCTTTGAAATCATTGTAAAATCACTGTAAATAAATTGGACTACACAGAAAAAAATAATGATTTACCAAAGTGATTTCAAAGACAAAGTAGAGGGGTGTTACACGAAATTATTATTCGTATTATTTTTTATTATTCAGTTTTTGTTGACGTTCTGCTTCTTCCATAGCAGCTTGTAAACGTTGTTTAAATTTGCTAGGCTTTTTAGGGTTCTTTTTATTGTTTTCAATATTTAGTTGAATTTTATTTTCATCGATGATAAAGTTTTTAATCACAAACATAATCCCGATAGTAATTAAGTTGGATACAAAATAGTACAACGAAAGTCCAGAGGCATAGTTGTTAAAGAAAATCAACATAAAAACAGGGGAGAGGTACATCAAAAATTTCATGTTTGGCATACCAGGCTGTTGTTGCATTTCCATAGCTTTTCCAGAAGTCATTTTGATGTAAAAGAATATCGCAATAGAGGCAAGTATCGGGAACAAACTAATATGATCTCCGTAAAATGGAATATTAAAAGGCAATTGAGCCACTACATCATAGCTCGAAAGATCATTTGCCCATAAAAAAGATTTTTGACGTAAACTATACGCACTTGGAAAGAAACTAAAAAGTGCATAAAACACCGGGATTTGCATTAATGCAGGAATACATCCACTCGCAGGATTTACCCCAGCTTTGTTATACAACTCCATGGTTTCTTTTTGTTTTTTCATGGGATTATCAGCGTGTTTTTGATTGATTACATTAATTTCAGAACGCAATGCACGCATTTTAGCCTGAGAAAGATAGGATTTATAAGTCACAGGTGAAAGTACTAATCGTACCATAACAGTCATTACGATAATTGCAATTCCGTATGGAAAAACACTACTTAATAATCCAAATAATGGGATAAAAATAAATCGATTGATCCAACCGAAAATTCCCCATCCTAAAGATACTACTTCATCTAGGTTGCGGTCATAACTCTTAAGGGTTTTATAATCTGTTGGTCCAAAATACCAGTTGAAATCATGGTTGAGCTCTCCAGTACGAAAGCTTAAAGGGGCTTTAGTGGTAAATTTTCTTAAGTATTTGTCGTTTTTTTCATCTTCAAATAAATTTTTAGAGCTAAATGCTGCATTTTTTAAGGCGTTGCTCGGTAGTAAAATCGAAGAGAAAAAATGTTGTCTGTAAGCAATATAACTTACTTCCTCTGCGTCATCTTCTGCAAAATCACGTTGAGAAACATAATCATCTTTACCCGATTCGTATTCAAAAATCAGATCCGTATAACGGTTTTCATAACTTCCACTTTGTGCATGGCGTAAGGTACTTAGGTCCCAGTTTAGAACAGCTTCTTTTTGCGTATCAATGGTACCTGCTGCTGCCATACCCTGCGATTGGATGCTAAAATCTAGCATATAATCATTAGGTTTTAAGATATAATTGTAGGTAATGGTTTGATTACCTCCTATAGAAGTTTGCATTTTTAAATGCGTATTCCCATTAGAATTACTTACGGTAGGTGTAAAATATAACTGGTTGGTAGCTATACTTTTTTGATCTATAGTTTGCAGTTGTAAGTTAAAGTTGGTGTCCTTAGCATTTTTGATTAAAAATACATTACCTCCATCCGAATCCTTGATTTGTTTTAATTCTAATGCACTAATATATCCTCCTTTTGCATTTACAGTAATTTTTAAAACTTCATTTTCAATGGTAGTAAATGGGTTTTTAGGAGGGCTTTGTAGGTTTCCAGCAGTATTACCTACGATTAATCCATTACTGGTATTAGTAGTAGAGACTACTTCTTGTGAATTTTCAGCACTTGTTCCGGCCTCTTTAGTGCTATTTATTTGAAAAAACCAAAGGCTAAGTCCTAAAATAAGGATATAACCAATAAGTGTTTTTGTATCAATAGGTTTTTTGTCTTCCATATTTAGGAGTAAACGTAATCGTTAATAGTTTTAGGGGTTTATTTATATTAAAATAAACCAAAAAGTTTAAAATAGTAGTGCCTTTAAATAAGCTCTAAACAGCTTTTAGCTGCCAAGTTCATACTGTAGCGCCGCACTTACAAAATCCACAAATAATGGATGTGGTTTTAATACGGTACTCTTGTATTCTGG
>WTKB01000052.1 GCA_011524575.1 Aquimarina sp. | reverse complement strand
CTCTCCTTTTACCATAAGTACGTTTTAATTTGTGCAATGAGTTCTTCCTGAGAAAAGTCAAGTTCTACAGGTTTCTTTTCTTTTTTAAATTTTAAAACCATTTTTTTGAGCAAAATACTTAAACTAAGTGCATATAAGTAAATTATAGGAATGATCATTAATTCTGGTATATTGTAATATTCTAAAGTAAAAAATAAACCAAGGGCAACTAAACTAAGAAATGCGATCAAACAGGTTATTTGTCCATGAGTAAAACCAACACGTTTTAGAATAAGATGAACATGTAATTTATCAGGGGAAAAAGGAGATTTCTTGCGTTTTAAACGAAGTGCAATTACTCGGAGTACGTCAAAAATAGGGTAGATGAGTATGCTAAAGAAAAATGCTCCAGAATTTTCTATTTGATATACATTAGCTTCTTGATTTAAATTCATAAAAACAATAAGCATAGCTATACAAAAGAATCCCACAATTAACGAGCCTGTGTCTCCCATAAAAATACGTGCAGGACTCCAGTTGTAATACATAAAACCAATGATAGCTCCAAGCATAGTACCACAAAGTATTGCAAAAGCCCAAAAACCATTTATGGTAAACCAAGTACAAAGTGCTCCACACACTATGCAAGCAATACTAGAGGCTAATCCATCAATTCCATCAATCAAATTAAAGGAATTGGTAAGAATAATAAGCACTACAATTGTTAAAAAGAAAGAAAACCATTCTTGAAAAGGTCCTTCGTATAAAAAGGCTAACGAATACATAGAATTGAGTCGAATATTTGCAAACCCACATGTAAATATAGCTGCCAGAAATTGCATTCCAAATTTACGTTTACTATTTAGGGGCAGTAAATCATCTCTTAACCCAGTAAAGAATAATAAAATTAAAGAAAGATAAAAATACTGGCTGTTAAAGTCTGCTGTTTCTTTGACTAGAAACATACTTACTGCAATGAAACTAAAAAAAATACCAATCCCTCCCATAGAAGGTGTGCTATTTTTATGGATTTTTCGTCCACCAGGTGTATCAAATATATTCCTGCTGGAAACAACTTTTAAAATTTGAGGAATGATAGCTACACTAAGAACAAAAGCTGTAACACTTGTAAAGAATAAATAAAGTAATGAGTTTTCCAAAATCTAATAGTTTTACTAATAATTTACTTATTTTTAATGAAGTAACTGTATATTTTCAAATAAAAATAAAATAATAATAATCCTAAGGCTATACTAAAAGCTAATTTACAAGAACTGTAGAGGTCACCACGGATCAAATAAAATTCATATCCTAGAAAATACAGCTGCAATATGTTATATAATTCTAAATTATTACATACTTGTAATATATTAGGGTGCAATATCAAGTTAAGGGCTATTATTATTACGATGAAAAGTAAAATTCCTAAATACCCAAAGTTCGAAAATCCTTCAGCAAAGAAAGGATAAGCTATATTGGTATGGTTAAAATTCAGTTGTTCAGCTATGTGTTGTCCAGTACCTATAGGGCGGTTATTCCAAATAGATTCTGGAATAAAAAATAAAATACTTCCTATAAATTGTTTACCATAACTTATATATCCCATTTGATAGCCTTGTGCAAAATTATGAAACGCATCTAGGTGTCCAGAGGTAAATAGCGAAGTTCCTAGAATTATAGTATTGTTTTTTGCTCTAAAGTAGTTTAATATAGGAAATACAAAATAGAAACCTAATAAATAAAGTAAGCCATAGGTGTGTTTATATTTAAATATTTTGGACGTATTTAATATAAATATAGGAAGGTAATAGGCAATAGTTACACTACGAGACAGAGAACTAGGAAAGCAACATACTAATGTGATTATTAGAAGTAGGTAATGTGTTATGGTGTTTTTAGGAAATTTAAGCTTATAGTGTAAGTAACTAATTACAGGAAGTGTTCTTGCAACTAAAAGCAAACTATAGCCTAATAGTCCATAACGTGTGTGTAATTTTTGCCAACCTGTAGGAGGTTGTTTAAAAAAATATTCTAAAGAAAAGTAACTAAGAAATAAAAATCCAAATAAGCCTAATAGGCTAAAAGCGTAATAAAATTCAATTTTAGGAGTTGCTGTTTTAAATTTTTTGTTTGGAAAAGATATTTTTTTATTCTTTAATTTGTTAAAAGCGACTAAATAAGTAATAAGAATCCCAAGTAACAGTAAACCAAGTTGTTCGTAAGTTTTTTGAAGCACCATAACAGTATCATAGAAATTTGTTTGTGATTGATACTGTACCAAAGGTGCGATTCCAAAAAAGAAATAGTAAAACACACAAAAAGTTTGATGTACAGAATAGTTTTGTTTATCGGAATAAAATAACCCCCACAGTGAAGTTATAGTGATTAAACTATATATACTAAAAATAAATAGGTCAAAACTCTGTACTTCATAACTGAAATGAATAGCAAAACTAAGTGCTATAAAACTTGTAAATAGAAGGTGTGTGTCTTTATTGTGGTAATTTATTTTTAAAAGAAGATTAGTCATTTAAAAGTTTTTCAAAATTTTCCAGATAGATAGCTGTTATTTTCTTGGAATCGAATTCTTTTTGAGCTTTTTCCCGACCTTTTTGCCCCATTGTAGTGCGCAGTTCGGGATTTCGAAGTAGTTTTTTCAAGGCTGTTACGAGTGCCTCAGTAGATTTAGGCGGAATTAAAAGCCCATTTTTTTCATGGTCAATGGCATCTCTACATCCTACCGAATTTGTAGAAATGCACGGAATACCCATAGCCGCAGCTTCAGCAAGTACAGTGGGCATTCCTTCACGGTAGTAGGAGGGGAGCACCACAATATTTGTTTCTTGGTAAATCGTTTTCATATCCGTAGCAAAGCCCTTCCATTCTAAATAACCTTTGATGTATTGACTTTGGAAATAGCTTTCGGGTACCGCTTGTGGGTTTTCCGTATCGATTTTCCCATATAGTTTAAAGCAGACCTCATCTTGATATTCTTTTTGAAGCATTTTGGCAGCCTCGCAAAATTCACGAATGCCTTTATCCCACAGCATTCGGGAAGGCAAGATGATTTGAAGTTTTTGCTTTTTTATTGATTTCGAAATAGGGGAGTACCTGTCTAAGTCCACACCAACACCTTTAACCACTTTGGCAGTGTGATAAGGTTTTAAAATTTCTTGATCTTCAAATACCTTTTTGTCATCGGTATTTTCAAAAAACGTAATAGTCTGTGCCTTTGAGAATCCAAAACGATATAAAATACTTACGGTTTTTTGTAACCAAAACGGTGCTTCTTCTGAAAACGCATATCCGAGTCCACAGACCGTATTCAGGGTTTTGATTTTTAAGAATTTTGCCGCAATCAGTCCATAAATAATGGGTTTGATCGTGACCTGATAAACGACATCGGGCTGATAGGCTTTATACGCTTTATAGGTTTGTAGCCAAGTTTTAGCCTCTGTAAAGAGATTAGTGCCTTTACGGTCTAGTGGTAGATCTAAAAACTCAAAACCCAAAGCTTCAATTTCGGCTTTTCGTCCTGTATTTTGGGTGAGTACCCCTATATGGTGTCCTTGTTTTTGCAGCCCTTGTGCAATGGGCAGGCGGTGCATCAAAAAAAACCAGTCGGAGTTGATGTATATGAGGATTTTTTTTTGCTGCACAGGGCTGTATTGGGTTTTTGAGGTTCAGTGAGGGTTATTTAAGAGCTTGTTTAAAGGGAATACGAACTGTAATTCAAAAGTTTAAATTTTGGATTACAGGAAGTAGGGAGTTTAAGCAAGCTCTAAGTTCTCACTCCCACAAATGTAATTAATTTTAAATGGATTTTAAAGATGCGTTTTTTAAAAGTAAGCAAAAGGCTGTTTGAGCCTGAAAGAGCGAGTTCCTTTTGCGACTATGCTAAAAAAGCCTTTTTTGTAACTTTTTTAGCAAAAAAGTTAAACCAATCCCAATGTTAAAGGCTTAACCAAAACTTCATTGAAAGTACCCAAACCTCCTGCTAATAATTTACTTCTTAACGAGTTCCCAAACTTTCCAAAACCCCCTCAAATAAATCTTCAAAGCCGAAAACGAAATTCCATTCGCCAACAAAGCTTTTTGAATTTCCTTAGAAATCGTCAAATAACTTGAAATTCCAGAACTACTCACCCCACCAATCAGCATCGATGTGGTAGTAATTCCACTATATTTCCAAGAAATACTATTTTTTAAGAAAAAACGGGTCACAATCTCATAATCTGCTCCAATTTTAAAATCGGTTTTAAAAACACCAAACTCGTCATATACTTCTTTTTTAAGAAAAATAGAAGGATGTGGCGGCATAAAGCCGATTTTAAGTTTTTCAGGCTTCCAGTTTTTAGAGCCGTAGGTACGCACCGTAACGCCTTGTTCGTTTTTTTGGATGATATTGCCTGTTGAGGCTGAAATTTCGGGGTGCTCCCAATGGAAAGCCGCAATTTTAGAAATTACCTCCGAATCCATAAATACATCGTCTGAGTTTAATATACCAATTAAATTTCCCGTAGCCATCTCGATGCCTTTATTCATGGCATCATATAAGCCTTTATCAGGCTCGGATACCCATTTAGAAATATGGGCTTCATGCTCTTGAATCATCTCAAGTGTCCCATCCGTAGAAGCTCCATCAACTACGATGTA
>WTKB01000048.1 GCA_011524575.1 Aquimarina sp. | reverse complement strand
TTAAAACCACTTGTACTTGGATTTGGAAACAATTTAGTAGTTACAACTTCTGGAATAAGCTTTACAGATTCCGAAGACAAGGTTTCTTTTTGAATATGAAATTGGGTGTTGTTTAAAGCGTCTTTTTCAAAAACAACTTCTGTAACTTGGTCTGGAAATACGATCTCTAAGAGGTTTTTAGTTGTATTCCAATTGGTTATTGGAAGATCTTGCCCTTCTTTAAAAGGGTAGAGAAGTATTTTATAATTAGGTGAAACACTATTACTTTCAATAACCAAACGCTTTCTCTCCCAGTTTGGGTTGGAATTATAGGTTGTTTCTTTAAAATAATCGACATATTCTAACGTATCGATATAGCCAGGTGCACTTACGCCATCAAGATTTTCGCATTGCAGTATCCGAATCAGAAGTTTTCGGTTGCCAACCTCAGCAGGTTCTTTTAAGATGATATCATACTTGTAATTTTCGTTACTGGTATTGATTTCATAGCTATCCCACTCCAAATCACGAGCAATTTGTGCTACCCATTTATAATTGTGGATGTCCTCGTCTTTTTGAATATCATCAGTAATGAGTACCATAGGATGATTCCCTTTAATAAGCCCTACATTTCGCACTACCTTCTGCATGGGGTTATAAGGTCTTTTGATCATTTTTTCGTATTTTCCTGCTTGGTGCCAGTGTGGGAAATCGTAAAATGGAATGTTAAAATGAGCTTCAGGTTGGGGCTGAAATTGAAAATCATTCCAAGTTTCTGTAACGGCTGTCCAGTTATTTGTTCCTAACCACGGATGATCCGTATCACTATTTTGAGGCGACCAATGCCATTCCCAAGTATAGGCATAAGTGGCATCTGCTGAAATGCTACTCAGGTTGTCTTCACTACTATATTGCAGTACTTTAGCAGGTTGTCGGCACTTGTCACCATCAGGATCGCCTACTCCAATACCTAAATCATCTACCAAAATAACGGAATGAAAATACGAAGGTTGAAAAGGACTCCCACCGTAGGATTTACGCACCCAAATTCGTTCTAAACCACTTAGCGTAAAGTCTAACCGATCTCCGTGTGTATGTCCTCCCATGTCTTGTCGTGCATGGAATTGTACTGCTAAAGCCTCTTTGGAGGTGCTACTTTTCATTACCGCCAAACCTCTATCCGAAGCAAAATAATCGGTTTCTATGGTGGAATCAGCTGCAGCTTGCCATGTGGTATTCGTATGGTAGTCTTGGCAAAAAACAGCTGCGGGAATTAGGTAATTGGCATAGCTGTCATCAGGCTGAATTTGTGCATAGACATATCCCTTAGAAGGAGTTTTGTAAAAAGATGAAATGTAATTACGCCATACAAAATCAATCTTTTCACTGTTAGGAAACACCCATTTTAAGCCTACCATATCCGAGGGATTAAATTTATACATGCCTTTCTCTTCATCGTAGCCCGAACCTCCCCATACATCATAACTGGTAAATCCTTCTCCAAAAGGCTGCATAATCGCAGGTAAGAAATGCTCCCCGTAGGCACGTACATGCGGATGTGAAAGCAAACTATAGCCTCGTTTGGCGGCAGCAATCATGGTAGTCACAAATTGGTAATTTTTACCGAGTCCTTCGTATCCTGCTCCAGATGGATACCATCCGTAGGTGATAAAGTTATGATACGCACGCATCCACTCATTGGTAAGATGGGGTTTGTAGCCTGTTTCGTTTTCAATAGCTAGATTAATTAAAATTTCGAAGCTATTTAAAGTACTCCAGTTACTCGTGTTGGCATAACAGATCATACTTCCTCCGTGGCGTGGGTGATCAGGAATAATCTTAACTAATGCAGCTCGGATGCTATTTTGCTCTTCGGTGGTTAGGTAGTTGTACATAAGATCATAGCAAAGTGCCATGTGCACCCCTCCAAAGTTGTTAAAGTTTTGATCTGTAGGATTTACCTCAGGGTCATTTAAAGCCAGTTGTGACCAAAAATACATTGCTTTGGTAAGGTTTTCAATACGTTGGTTGTACGAAAGATTAATATCGGTGTCAAATTCATTAGGGTATAACAAACACATAAATGCTTCATGAGACATTAAAGCTGCAGTACGGTGGCGTTGTTTCACCGTAGCATTAGCCCAAACATTAGGATCTTCATTTTTAAGTAACGTATAAAAAGGTTCCATATTCCATGCTCCAGAGTTATCAATGTGGCGTTCCCCATTGGTGTCTAGTGCGTAACTTGCTCTTTGGTTATAGGATGATCCTAAATGTAATAGTGTCGTGTAAGCATGTAAGTTAGCTTTAACAGCTTGCCCACTGATTGTGTTTTCTAGTCGGTTTTTAATATCAGGAATTTCAGAAGGTCCAAAATACAAACGGGGGTGTATGCCCGTGGCAGGGGCATGAACAATAGCTCTTAAATCTGTGGAATCTAATACTACATTTCTATTACCAAGACCCGTACTAGGATCACTGGTATAGTTATTCCACCCGTATGTATAGCCTCCTTTTTTGCTATTTTGACCGTGAAGTGTACTATCAATTTGTAAAAAACTAATTACGAGTAGTAGTAGGTATAATTGATTCTTAAATGTATAGTTATTATTCATAATAAATGGTGATTACGCTATAAAATTACGACTTTCAAACGATATAGTCAATTTTTAAGTACTCCTATAAAAGTAATCAGAAGGTATGGTAATTATCTCTAGCTTTTATTTTTTTAGACTTTTACTACTTTTCTTATAGATACTATTGTTCTTAGAGCTTGTTTAAAGGGATTACAGGAAGTAGTACCTTTAAACAAACTCTTAGTAGTTATTCATTATTCACAAATGACATCAGTACTTTTTAAAATTTTAGTACCAGTACTTTCAAGATCACAAACAATTTGTGGTATTGAAGTAAATACATTTCCAAAAATATTTAAATCATTAAGATTTATTAAATCACTAATCCATGCTGGTAATTCTGTTAAATCATTAAATGATAGCTCAAGATCTATAAGGTTAGTAAGAAATGCTAATTCTTCAGGCAAACTAGTTAAATCATTCACTCTTAAATTAAGAGTTTCAAGATTTGTTAAATTTTTAAAAGTATCTGGAATTACTGACATACTACAATAAGATAAATCTAAATGTTTTAATGCTGTTAAATTTCCTAATTCTTCTGGAATTGCAGATATTGTTGAAGAAGAATTACTTTTATTAAAAGAAAGTGTTGTTAAGTTTGTAAGTTTACCTATTTCAGGTGAAATAGAAGTATAACTAGATGAATTAAGATCTAATCTTACAAGATTAGTTAGATTACCAATTGCATCAGGAATCTCATTAAGTGAAGAGAATCTTAATTCTAAATCTTTAAGATTTGGTAAATTCGTTATACCCTTTGGAAATTCAGTAAATTCAGCATAGTATATGGATATATACTCAAGATATAACATGTTTTGAGTATTAACAGGAAAATTTACTATATCTCTACTTTCTCTGATGTCTATTTTACGTAAAAATTCTAAATCTGTTAATTCTTCAGGCAGTGTTGTTATTTTTGCATCAAAACTATCACCTCCATTTAAAAAAATTAAGTTTATGGCTGTTATAAATCCTTTTTTATTAATATCAAGACCTTTCCAGGTGTCACTATAATATGATGTTAAATCCCAATCTAAAGTATTATCAGGATTAGCATTTACAATAGCCTTTAAAACATTTAATTCTTTTTCTGAAATTTCAGTTCGAATATCTACATCATAATTATTTCTAAGACCATCTTCCGAAACTATTGAATACCTTGTATAATATTCAAAATTACTTGGAGTATTATTTTCTGGATCAGAAACTGCTTTTTCCGAAAAACTTAAAGTAGGAGTGAGAGATGTTATATCAACTCCATGAGGTATAATAGCTCGTATTCTTTTGTTTTCTTCATCAATAGTCGCTGTAATATCGTTAGATAAGCCTGGATTGTTTTCAGCTTTAAAAATAAATGAGAAAAGATCATTTTCAGTGTCAACTACTGTTACATCAACCGAATATTCTACTTCAGATTCATCTTTTGCAGTAACAATGTAATTAACTGTAGATGAAAAATCTTGTGATTCACCAGTATTTGGTAAAATACTTACACCATCAATTGTTATAGTAGGAATTAAGTTAGTAAGATCAATTCCTTCACCTATTAATTCTACTTTTATTTCCTTTGTATTCTCGTTTATAACTCCATAGGCATTATACAATAATCCTTGATTATCTTGAGGTTTAAATCTAAAAGTTATTATTTGTGAGTTCAAATATATTGGAATTTCTGGCGGACTATCTTCTTCTTTTTGACTACATGAAAAAATAAATAGACTACAAAAAAGAATAATAAGGATTTTGTTTAAACGCATAGCTTTTTATTACAAATTTAAAGAAAATAGCTATAAAAATTTACTGCTCCTTTAGAAGAATTATCGACAGTTCTTAGCGTGATGTAAAGGCTAATTGGTAAGCCGTATGAGAGGGTAAACCACTGCTTTAAGTCAGTTGGAGCGATGGTAAAGTACGTTTTAGGAAAGGTTGCTGATAGTTTACTTAGATTTATGTAACTTAGATAAATTAAATTATAGTAAGCGATCAGGTGCTACGCTACTACTACATATAAAAGCTTGTTTAAAGGCACTACTTACTATAATACA
>WTKB01000050.1 GCA_011524575.1 Aquimarina sp. | reverse complement strand
ATATATTTTTTTGTGTTTTTAGAATAAAATAACATATATTTGCAACATATTATTTAGTTGTTCTTATTGTTCTAAAATAATATATTGATTTTAAGTTAGTGTGTTTAGTTTTGGATTTAATTCAAAACTAAAAAATTGTTTGTGTTTAGAGATGGATTTATTATAAATCCATCTCTTTTTTTTCTTCCTGTTTTTTTCTTTTTATCGATAAAAATAGAAGAGCTTGTTTAAACTAAATACAAGCTCTAATTGGTAAAATGCCCAAAATTATAAATCACCATTTTGAAATTTATCTTTTAGCTTTTGATTGTACAATTTAGAATAATACCCCTCTTTGATATTTAAAAGCTCTTGTTGCGTACCTTTCTCCACTAAATTCCCTTGTTCAAGTACCATAATTTGGTTTGCTTTGGCTACAGTTGCTAACCTATGAGCAATGATTATAGAGGTGCGGTTTTGAGTAATCTTTTCCGTGGCTTTTTCGATAAGTTCCTCTGTATAACTATCTACAGAAGAGGTAGCCTCATCTAAAATCAAAATTTGAGGCTGGCTTATATATGCTCTTAAAAATGCGATTAGTTGTCGTTGCCCTGTAGAAAGCATCCCTCCGCGTTCTCTTACATTATAGTTATAACCACCTGGAAGATTAGAAATAAACTCATGTATTCCTATTTCTTTTGCTGCAGCAACCACTTGATCTTTTGTGATTTCAGGATTTTTAAATGTAATATTATTAAAAATAGAATCTGCAAACAAAAATACATCTTGTAATACGATTGCTACTTGTGATCTTAAAAAAGACAGGTTAAAATCTTGGATAGGGTATCCGTCGATATATATGTTACCACTATCGATTTCATAAAATCGACCTAAAAGATTAATAATTGTTGATTTACCCGCACCTGTAGCTCCAACAATAGCCACAGATTGCCCTTGCTCAATAGTAAACGAAACTCCTTTTAAAACAGGTTGGTTTGTATTATAACTAAAAACAACTTCTTCAAAGCGAATACATCCTTTTAAAGATGGAGAAATTATTTTTTTTGTCTCTTGCTTTGCTAAACTATGATCTTCTGAAAGTACTCCAAACACCCTTCTTGCAGCTACAGTCCCCATTTGTAAGGTATTAAATTTATCAGCAATTTGCCTAAGAGGCCTAAAAAGCATCTGTGTCAATTGTATAAACATGGTTACAATTCCTAGAGTCAATCCAGAAGATACCGAAAGGGTTTGTAAACCTCCATACCAAACTAATAAACCTATAGTAATTGAAGAACACAATTCCATTATTGGAAAAAATATAGAAGTACTCCAAACAGCATGTACCCAAGCATTACGATGACGTTTATTAATCGCTTTGAATTTTTCATATTCTTGTTTTTCTTGACCAAAAAGCTGAACGATTTTCATACCAGACAAATGTTCCTGAACATAAGTATTTAAATTAGATACTTCGGAACGTACTCCTTCAAATGCTTTTTTCATGTGTTTATGAAACACCTTTGTAGCGATCAAGATTATGGGCATGACTGATAAGACTAATAATGTAAGTTTCCAGTTTTTATAGGTCATGAATAGTACTATAACTACCATTTTTAAAATATCGCTGATAATTACAAAAAGTCCTTGACTAAAAATTTCTGATATTTTTTCTATATCGCTTACAGTACGAGTAACTAATCCTCCCACAGGAGTTTTATCAAAGTACTGCATCTTAAAACCCGAAATATGGTCAAAAAGTGTAGCACGCAGATCTTTAACAACATGTTGTCCAAGCCAATTCGAAAAAAAGGTGAAATTAATCTGGAAGAAAACCTCTGAAAATAAACACACACACATAAGTATAATGTAATGTATGAGTTGATTAGGAGCTTTTTCAAAAATTCCAAAATCAATGGCTTTTTGTAAAAAAAAGGGCTTAGCAATAGCCAATGCTGAACCTATAATTGCTGCAAAACTCACCCATAAAAATACCCATTTGTAAGGGCTTATATAAGCTGTAATTTTTCTTAATGCAGAAATATCGTAAGTATTAGTTTTTACTTTCATAACTTAAATATGTACTTTTTGGATAGACAACATCAGTTAAATACAATCCTTTTGCAGGAAGAGAAGCACCTGCCTCACTTCTATTTTGAGAAGCAATGATATTTTTTAAATCCTCAATAGACTTTTTACCTTTTCCTATTTCTAATAAAGTACCCACAATGGCACGTACCATATTTCTCAAAAACCGATTGGCAGTAATATAAAAAATTAACTGATGTTTGTGTTGTTTCCACTCGGCATGAGTAATCGTGCAATTGTAAGTATGTACTTGAGTTTTCGACCTACTAAAACACTTAAAATTGGTATATTTTAAAAGTAACTTAGCCGCAACATTCATCGCAGATACATCTAATTTTTCTTTTACTAAATACGAACCCGAATCTAAAAAAGGATCTTTTCGAGTATGGATGTAATACTCATAACTTCTGGAAATAGCATCAAAACGAGCATGGGCTTCTGGATGTACCTCATAGATCTTTTGTACACTAATGTTCTCAGATAAAAAAGCATTAAGACGGTACGTTAATTTTTCGGGCTCAAAACTAACTGCAGTATCAAAATGAACAATCATGGTTTTTGCATGCACACCTGTATCTGTCCTGCCCGCTGCAGTAATTTTGTGTGGGGTTTTAAGTAATTTAGAAAGGGCATCTTCAAATTTTTCTTGGACACTTATGGCATTAGGTTGGTACTGCCATCCATGAAAAAATGTACCTTTGTAACTCAGTTCAATAAAATATCTCAAAAGAGGGTGTTTTTTTAAATAACCAAAGATACATATTGCACGCTTTACAACACCTATTTAAATTATTATACGTTGAAAAAGTTTTTCTGTTTTTTAGGATTTTTAATACTTGTAAGTAACTCCCTGTTTGGTGCACAAAAACCGATTAAAGTAAGCTTACTAACCTTTGATACTGCACCTCAACCTCATGCCCTTTTTGGACATTCTGCTCTGAGGGTACAAAACCCTAATAATATTTCTGATAAAGATATTATCTATAACTATGGAATGTTTGATTTTAATGCTCCTAACTTTGTGTTAAAATTTATCAAAGGAAACCTAGATTACAGATTAGGTAAAGAATCCTTTAAACGATCCATGAAAATGTACGATCTTTGGAACAGGCAAGTATGGGAACAAGAACTCTTACTAACACAACTACAAGCTAAAGAACTAATTACTCACTTAGAAACTTCGTATTTACCAGAAAACAGGTATTATCGGTACCGTTTTCTATCAAGAAATTGCAGCACTGAAATTCGAGACTTACTACTGTGTAATTCTTTTATAACCGCCGATTACACTCCACTACCTACTCAAAGATCTTATCGTGATTTTTTAAATACTTATACTAAAACTACACCTTGGACTAAATTTGGAATTAATTTAGCTTTGGGAAGTACTATTGATAAAAAAATTAACAGCTATGAATTGATGTTTCTTCCAGATTTTTTATCCAGAGAACTAGAAAAGGTAACTATTGACAAACAACCACTACTCACCCCTAAAGAAAAACTCTTACCCCCTCAACCCGACTTTGAAGTAATTGCTACGCCCATACCTTTACTGGTATTTAGTTTTCTTTTTGTGCTTTTAGTTTGGTTTCCTATACCGACACTCACCAATCTATTTTTTTCTTTAATAGGTCTTGCTGGAGTTGTTATTTTGAGTATCCAATTACTATCCCAACACCCAGAAGTCCACTGGAACTATAACCTACTATTTTGCAATCCTTTATACTTAATTTATATTTTTATCATTCGAAAAAACAAAGTGCACTTAAAAATACTTTTTGCAAGTATTTTTAATTTATCTATCATTGCTATTTGGGGGATTTGGTATGCACAGATACAGGGTTTTGAGTGGTCATTTGTGCTTATTAGCTTAAGTCTATTTTGGTTAAACTGCAAACAATTTCATAATGAAAATTTTATTACTAAGTGATACACATAGTCATATCGACGAACGTATTTTACATTATGCCAAAACAGTTGATGAAGTATGGCATGCAGGGGATATTGGAGATTTAAAAGTTACTGGTGCGCTGCAAGAAGTAAGTAAATTAAGAGCAGTATTTGGAAATATCGACAATGCCATTATAAGAAGTTGTTTCCCCGAGGAAGAGCGTTTTATCTGTGAAGGTGTTTCTGTTTGGATGACTCATATTGGAGGCTACCCACCAAAATACAATAAACGTATTCTTCCAAAAATTGAAATGGATCCCCCTGAATTATTTATCTGTGGGCATTCCCATATTTTAAAAGTAATGCCTGATAAAAAAAATAACCTACTACACATGAACCCTGGAGCTTGTGGAAAACATGGTATTCACAAAGTACGTACCCTACTTCGTTTTGAAATTTTCAATAGTAAAATTTCAAACTTAGAAGTTATTGAACTGGAAAAAAGATCTTAAAAAAAAAGGAAATATCTTATAATACCTATCACGGCTTGTTTAGAGCATGTTTAAAGGGAATACAAACTGTAATTCAAAAGTTTGCCGTTATTAGTTTAGAGCTTGTTTAAACTAAATACAAACTGTAATTCAAAAGTTCAAGGTTTTGGTTTGCTTTTAAATGATGCCCATATCGAGATATGTAAATCCTTTTA
>WTKB01000147.1 GCA_011524575.1 Aquimarina sp. | reverse complement strand
TCTGCTCTAATGCGTATAGTACTACTGATGAAATACTATTTATTTTTTGGTCTGAATTTTGATATTTTTTTTGTGGTATCAAATAATCTAAAGTTGAATTATGAAAATTACATCCACATTAAAATCTTTTGGCTTGGCATTACTTGGTGGTATTGCAGCACTAGGAATACAAAAAAATATTTTTAAAGAGTCTCAAAATAATGAAGCTCCAAAAATCGAACTGATAAACAGCTTATCAAATCAAGATCAAAAAAATGTAACTACAAATTCTTTACAAAAAGAAAATCAACCTATAAATATATCCCAAAAATATACTATTGCTTCAAATAGTGGTATGGACTTCACTACTGCTGCTGAAAAATCTGTAAATGCAGTAGTCCATGTTAAAAACGTTTCTGTGTATCGTCGTCCACAAAATTATATGGATTTGTTTTTTAATAACGGAACAGGTTCAGGAAAACTAGAAAAAGCAATTGTTGGTGCAGGTTCTGGAGTAATCATAAGTGCCGACGGTTACATTGTTACTAATAATCATGTAATTGATGGAGCTAGTGAATTACAAGTGACTCTTAATAATAATAAATCCTATAAAGCTACTATTATTGGAACTGCTCCAGATACCGATATTGCACTTATAAAAATAAATACTGAGGATGAATTATTAGAATATTTACCTTTCGGAAATTCAGATAACACCAAAATAGGAGAATGGGTTCTTGCTATAGGAAACCCATTTAATTTAACATCTACAGTAACTGCTGGTATCATTAGTGCTAAAGCCCGTGACTTAAATGAAGAAGATCGAAATATTCAATCTTATATTCAAACCGATGCGGCTATTAACCCTGGTAACAGCGGTGGGGCACTTGTAAATACTCACGGAGAGCTGATTGGTATTAATACAGCTATTAGTTCCCAAACAGGAAGTTATGTAGGATACGGATTTGCAGTAACCTCCAATGTGGCTAAAAAAATTGTTGCAGATCTTTTAGAGTATGGTAGTGTTCAAAAAGCAATTCTAGGAATCTCTGGAACTACATTTACCGAGGCTATTGCCAATGAACTAAAAATAGACTTTAATCAAGGGGTTTATGTATCTCATGTATCTAAAGAAAGTGGTGCAGATCAAAGCGGAATCAAACAAGGAGATGTTATTATCAAAATCGATGAACAAGAAATTCGAAAGTTTTCTGATCTTACAGGCTATATAAGCAGTAAACGACCAAATGACCAATTAAGTGTACGTGTACTTCGTAACAACAAGGCTATAGACTTAGTTGTAAAACTAAAACTATTTGATAGTTATATTATTAAAAAAGTAGGTTTAGAAGTCATTGAAGCTACCCCACAAGATTTAAAACGTTTTGATACCAATTATGGGGTTAAAATAAACAAGGCACTAAGTAAAAATTTACGCTCTTATGGTGTTGAAGGAATTTTAATCACCGAAATTGATGATAAAAAAGTAACTTCTGTAGCTGATGTACGTAAAATACTATCTCAAAAAACAAATAATGAAGATATTGTAATCACTTTTTTAGATCGAGATCAACAAAAGAAACATTTTGTTTTTAATCAGTAAAATGTTTGTAGCAATTTCATAAATTAATTGGTATTATATCACAATAATAAAAATTAAAGGCTGTTTATAAGCCATACTATGAAATTTCTTTTATATTTACTTGTAGTTAAAAACATTTTTTAAAATTTAGTACTTCTATTCTATGCCAATACTCACCGACCAACAATTTAATGAACTCAACTCAAATCTAGAGGTTAGAAAAAGTAAAATATTAGCTTTAGAAAACCAAATAGATGAATTTAAAGACCGTCTGTCAAAACTTAAAAGTCATCGTTTTATACTATTATTAGTCAGTATACTTTTAGCAGTTATAGCTTTTATACTTTATTTCAAATCACCTAATTCATTAAGTACAAAAGATCATATTAGTCTATTAGAAAGTAAAGGTTACAAAGTACTCAGTACGGATGACTATATGAGTTTAGTTCAAGAAGAAACCTATGAAAAAGAAGCTATGGATCTAGCAAGCAAGGCTAATGATGATAGTACTTCTGACATCAATACGCAAGAAGAACATGACGATAGCTTATCAAAAGCATCTCTTATTGATAAAATGCATGATGTAAAATCTCAAATCGAAGGGGAAACAGTATATGCGGTTCAGGTAGCTGCATTTTTAAAGAAAAAATTATCTTCTGTTTCGGATTCTTACCTTCCTCATTTTAGAGAGTTAGAATCTGGTGATTTTTACAAATACTCTTTAGGTGCTTTTGACAACTTAGAAAAAGCAAAACGTTTCAGAAAAGAAATTATAGCTATGGGCTTTAAAGATGCCTTTATTGCTACTTATAAAAACGGTCGTAGAATACGTATTCAAGAAATAAATTAAACTCGATAAATTTTCTCCTACTATAAAACACCTCTATATAACTATTTTATATAGAGGTGTTTTCTTGTGAATCAAAGTATTGTTTTTATGTTGCAAAAAATACAAAGCCTTCAAAACCCTACTATTAAAAAAATAGTACAGTTACAATCTAAAGCCCGATCTCGTAAAAAGTATCAACAATTTGTTATTGAGGGAATTTCAGAATTACAAATAGCAATAAGTGCCCATTACACTTTTGAATGTATCCTCTTTTGTGAAGAAATTATTTCTAAAGAAAACCTCTCTAAGAAATTTCCCACACACCCTGATAAATCGCTAAAATTCATAGTCATTGATTTAAAAGTTTTTCAAAAAATAGCCTATAGGCAGACTACTGGAGGAGTTATTGCTATAGCAAATACTCGTGATTTTACACTGGATAAAATAAATTTCACAAATTCATCTCACCCCTTAATTTTAGTTGCTGAAGCTCCAGAAAAACCAGGGAATATTGGTGCTTTACTACGTACTGCTCATGCAGCAAATCTGGATGCTGTATTTATTGCAAATCCTAATACCGATATGTATAACCCAAATATTGTTAGATCGAGTACAGGGAGTTTATTTAAAGTACCTATAGCTGTGGGTACTACCCTAGAAATTCTAGAATATTTAAAATTACATAATTTTACTATTTGTACTACTGCATTGAAAAATGCAGAACCCTACTACAAGCAAGATTTCACAAAAAAAACAGCTATTGTAGTTGGTACTGAACATGAAGGATTAAGTAACACATGGATTGAAAATACTGATCAAAACCTCGTTATACCCATGCGTAATGATATCGACTCTTTAAATGTATCTGTAGCAGCAGGTATCTTTGTTTTTGAAGCAGTAAGACAACGTTCTCTCGTAGTAAATCCCTTACCTTTGTAAAGAATAAAAAACATTTACTTTTCATTTTAATAAACTTCAGTTAATTAGTTTTTTTCTCATGACTCCAAATAATGTATTTCTTTTAATTATTAGTATTTTAATAGTACATTTCCTTATTGGAACTTTGCTAGATTATCTAAATGCTAAAAACTATCAAGCACCAATTCCAAAAGGCTTAGAAGATGTTTATCCTGCGGAAGACTACCAAAAATCTTTAGCTTATAAAAAAACAAATTACTCTTTTGAAATATTCTCAAACACATTCTCATTAATTATTACCCTTGGATTTTTTCTTGCTAATGGATTTCAATGGCTTCATAATTACACAATAAGCATTACTACGCATCCTATATTTTCGGGATTATTATTTCTTGGAATTTTAATGATTGGTAATGACATCTTGTCTTTACCTTTTTACTATTATAAAAACTTTGTCATAGAAGAACGTTTTGGTTTTAATAAAATGACTATTTCTACTTTTATATTGGATAAAATAAAAGGTTGGCTCATGTTGATTGTTATTGGTGGGGTTCTTTTTGCCTCTATTATTTGGTGTTTTGAACAATTTGGTCAAAACTTTTGGTGGTATGCTTGGGGTATTCTCTCGGTGTTTTCTATATTTTTAAATATGTTTTATGCAAAACTTATAGTACCTCTTTTTAACAAACAAAGCCCATTAGAACAAGGTAGTTTACGTAACCAAATAGAAAGCTACGGTACAAAGGTAGGATTTGATCTTAAAAATATTTTTGTAATTGACGGATCCAAAAGGAGTACTAAAGCAAATGCTTATTTTTCGGGTTTTGGATCAGAAAAACGCGTAACTCTTTTCGACACACTTATCAATGAACTTTCAGAGGATGAAATTGTAGCTGTATTTGCCCATGAGGTAGGGCATTACAAAAGAAAACATATTATTTTCAACCTAGTCTTTTCTTTACTTTCTACAGGTTTTACTTTATGGTTATTTTCTGTATTTGTGTTTAATCCGCTGCTCTCTCAGGCATTAGGAGTTGCTGAGGCTAATTTTTATATCGGACTCGTATCTTTTGGGATTTTATACACACCAATATCTGAGGTTGTGGCACTTATTATGAACTTTATTTCTAGAAAATTTGAATACCAAGCCGATGATTATGCTAAACAGACCTTTGCTGCTGAACCCTTAGTATCTGCTCTTAAAAAACTATCTAAGAGTAGTTTAAGCAACCTAACCCCTCATCCGTGGTATGAATTTTATCATTACTCACACCCGTCATTACAAAAACGTATTACAAACCTACTTAAATAATACCAATTGATCTTTGAAAAGGATATAAAATAAATTGAAGTATTTTTTCTTTATACGCAT
>WTKB01000358.1 GCA_011524575.1 Aquimarina sp. | reverse complement strand
ATATAAATTTAGAATTAAGGACTATGAATTTAATTTTGAAATACTAGATGACAAATAAATTAACGCAAAACAACAACAAAAATCTTATGATAAATCTGCTTTAAGCCTTTCGGACTTACCTACTGGTGAGGAGCAGGTTTGTATTGGATTTGGGTCAATTTAGAAGAAGTAGATTTGTAGGGAATCCTATAAAAGAGGTGTAAGAGATACCTCCTTTTTCTTGTTTAGGTTAGAGAAACTTTTTGCGTAATTCCCATAAAAAACTTGACCCATTTAAACGCACTACTTCCTATAATTCAATATTTTAAGATATTGGGTCGCTTTAAAAAAAATTACATATCTCGATATGTGCATCCTTTAAAAGTAACCCAATAACGGTAAACTTTTGAATTGCAGAAAGTAGTGCGTTTAAACAAGCTCTTATTGCTTACTAGCTTTGATTTTCCTTGTTAAAATAAACCAGATAATAATACATCTGTCTTTCTTCATCCCAGCCTTTTTCTACAAATTTTTCTGCGGATTCTGGGTTGATGAAATCCATTTTTATTTGAACGTTGGTATCTAACTCAATAACATTTTTAATTTTTTTACGGGCTGCAGATACTGCTTTATTCGCAATTGGAAAAGCGGTTAAATCCTCAATTTGGTATTTTGAAGCTTTTTCTACTTTATAGTCTTTAAATTCAGGAATAAGAGCAGGGTTTTCAATAACCTCATTAATAAAGTTTGTTTCTTCAAAATTGTCGTTTTTTGCAAAGTGGTTTACGGCTCTATTCATGAACATTACTTGTTCTTTTTTATCCTCGGCAGGTAGTATCACATCTTTGGAGAAATCTTGACAGAGTTTGATATATTTTTTAGTCTGAAAATTACTATCTACTAGTGGGGCTACACCAAGAAAGCTTTCTAGCCAATATTTAGTATCGTATTTATTAGCATCTATAGAGAGTATTTTATAGCCTTCTTCCTCTTCTGTATCAAAAATCAAACAGCCTTTATCTAGCTTATTTAAGGCAATCCCTTTTTGAAGTATAAGTTCAAGTTCTGACTTTTGATCCCTAAATTGTAGAAAGTCATGTTTAATTTCAGATTTAAAAATACCTATAGCTCGATGTTTTGTATTATCGATACTACAATTTTCGATAAAGGTAACAAAGAGTTCTCCACTCTTAATATGTGGGTGCTGTGATTGTTCAAAGAGCAAGTCAGCAATACGTTTTGATTGTTCGTGAGCGTTATCTGGGTTTGAAAATAGATTTTTTATAATCTGATATAAACCATGAAACTCTAAATCTGTATGGTGTTGAAATTGAAAATAATTTTCTTCTTTTTCTCTAAAGGGTTTAAAGAAGTATTCTTTTAGTAAAGCATTTAGTTCATCATTTAATGGGTAAGGATTTTGGGTGAGAAATATATCTTCATTTCTACTTTTATTCCCTACACGATGAACAGATAAGGATTCAATTTGTGCGTTAAATAAATTTAACATATAGTTATAGTGTGAGGTCTTTTAGTTTTAAGTAAGCTCTAAGAATTGGTATTACTAGACTTGATCTTTGAAAATTAATTCCAAAGATCATCCGTGTATAATGAATCGCTACTGTGGTAAGTCTCTTGCGAACGGGGGTATAGATCATCCTCAAAGTCGTGTTCATCTAGATTACCATTGTTAGCAGCTGCTTCGAAATTTTTTTCAGGAATTTCTAATGGGGTTTGTCCATGGCTATATAGTACGTTAGGGTAGCTTTTTCCAGAAATTGCTTCACAAGTTTGAACAAGTTCTACCATAAACGTCCACATAGAAAAATGATCGTAGATGTAAATAAGTTGTTTGCCATTTTCATCTTCAGGATCAATAATTTCGTGCAAGTTCACTTCACTCATTAGACGTGTTTGTTGTGCCCCCATTTCACTCATATCGAAAAGTGATACTTCTTCACCTTGTTCCCATTGTGTGTTGCTTTTGTAAAAAGAAGCTAATTCACTACCATCAAAACCAAAAGATTGCGTAATACAATTATGGAAATCTTCCAGTTTGGTATCGCTTTTTATTTCAATGTCTCTAAACACATCTTGTTCTACATCTAAAATAACTCTAAAACAGTAAATCATAATTAAGGGGATTTATATTTTACCAATTAATCTTTAAAATCGACATCATAAATCGTTTCTTTTTCCTTTCTACTTTATTAGAAAAATAAACCGTAGCTAAGGCTATGCTTGATTTTTATAATGCGTATTAAGAAAAAATACTTCAATTTATTTTATATCTTTTTCAAAGATCAATTGGCATCACTTCTTTATTAGTACTATAATTAATAACGCAAATTAGGAGATAAAATTGTATTCCAAATAAAATACTACTTAAAAGTAGGTGTAATGGTTGTGATAAAAAGGGAAAATCAAGGTAATACAATAGTATTCCTGATATAATTTCTAGTCCAATTACTAAAGCTAAACTCCTACTTAGTTTTTTAAAAGCTTTAAATGGCTTTAATTTATAAATCCAAAAAGCATGTAACAGTATTAATAAAATAGAGAACGACCGATGAATATAGAAAATTAAAGGTGGTTTGGATAACCAGATAGCCTGGTTTTGATATCCGTTTTTAATCATTTGAACATCTATATATTGTCTCACTTGGGTACCCATAATAATTTGAACCATGGTGGCTAATATGACACCAAGACCAATATAAATTAATGTTTTAGGGAGTTTTTCTTTTAAACTACCAGCAAATTTAATCTGATATAATTTAATTAAGGTAGCCAATATAAAAAATACAAAAAGTACGTGAAGTGTTACCTTTAATGGCACTAAGTTAGAATCTACAACTACTTTTCCAAGCCATGCCTCAAATGCTACAAATAGTAAGCAAGTACTACTTAGTAAAAGATAGCGTTTGTCTTCTTTAAAATAATAGATTCCATAACCTAGTAGTATTAATATAGGAATTCCAAAAAGTGCAGTTAGTAATCGGTTAATATATTCTATCCAAGTATGTACGACATTAAAGTGAGCGTAATCATGTTTAGTATAAGCTTTCCAATTCTTAGGAGCGTAAGTATCCGTTGTTGTGAAGTCCTCTTTTACAACTTTTAGGCTTTCATGTTTAATAATTACTTGATTCTTTTTGTAATTATGCTCGGGTTTCCATTCGAGATCGGTTGCAGTAGTAGGAGGGATGTAGTACCCAAAACACTTTGGCCAATCTGGGCATCCCATCCCAGAACCTGTCATACGTACTACTGATCCTGCAATAATAATAAGATACACAAAAATAAGTGCTGTTTGCAGTGTAGCACCAAATAACCAAGAATGTTTAATCGACATAAAAAAATATCTTTTTAGTGATGATTTTCTGTATTTGTTTTTAGCCCGAGTTCTTTACCTTTTTGGAGCATTAAAGCAAACGCAGGTTCATAATTATTGGTAATCACACCCTCTAAAATAGCCTCTTTAATCGTTTCTTTGATAATTCCAATTTCTTTACACGGACTAATCTGGAATGTTTTCATAATTTCTTTTCCAGACACTGGAGGTTGGAAATTTTTTATATGGTCTCGTTTTTCAACGTCAATTACTTTTTGAGCTACAATTTCAAAGTTATTGTGGTATTTTTGAAATCGTTTAGGGTTCTTAGTAGTAATATCTGCTTTACAGAGTTTCATCAGATCGTCCAAATCATTTCCAGCATCAAAAACTAATCTACGTACTGCCGAATCGGTTACATCAGAGGCAATAACAATTGGTCGAGAACTCATGGCTACCATTTTCTGAACAAATTTCATTTTTTCGTTCTTAGGCATTTTGAGTCTTGAGAAAAGCTTTGCAACCATTTTAGCTCCTTTGTACTCGTGTCCATGAAATGTCCATCCTGTTTTATTGTGAAAACGTTTGGTTGGTGCTTTTCCTATATCATGTAAAAGGGCAGCCCAACGTAACCAAATGTTGTCGGTGTAGGGGCAGATATTATCAACTACCTCTAAAGTGTGGTAGAAATTATCTTTGTGGGATTTTCCATCAACTTCGTCTATACCTTTAAGATTTGTGATTTCTGGTAGGATTTGTTGGAGTAATCCCGTTTTTTCAAGTAACAAAAATCCTTTTGAAGGTTTATCACTTGCTAGGATTTTATGAAGTTCCTCTACAATACGTTCTTTTGTTATGATTTCTAGTCGATTGGCTTGAGAAGCAATTGCTTTTAATGAATTTGCTTCTATTTGGAAATTAAGTTGTGTTGCAAATCGTATAGCACGTAACATTCTTAAGGGATCATCAGAATAAGTAACCTCTGGATTAAGAGGGGTTTTGATAATACCTTTTCTAAGATCCTCAAGCCCATTAAACGGATCTAATAAATCACCAAAATCTTTACTATGAAGACTTAAAGCTAGTGCATTTATTGTGAAATCTCTTCGGTTTTGGTCATCTTGCAGACTACCACTTTTCACTTTAGGATTGCGACTATCTTTTGAATAGGATTCAGAGCGTGCTCCTACAAATTCGATATCAGTGTCTTTGTAGCGAAGCATTGCTGTGCCATAGGTTTTAAATACCTGCACTTTAGGTTTATGGGTAAGTGCTTGGGCGACTTTTTCAGCAAGGTCAATACCACTACCAATACAAACAATATCAATGTCTTTTTTGCTTTGATTCCTTTTTAAGAAATAGTCTCGAACAAACC
>WTKB01000136.1:7262-14444 GCA_011524575.1 Aquimarina sp. | reverse complement strand
AAGCTCTTAATCTAGTAGATATATAGTGTAAGGGAGGAGTATATGGCATGTAGTAGTTGTTCTTCAGGTAAAGAAGGATCGCCAAAAGGGTGTAAAAATAATGGTACTTGTGGTACTGATGGTTGTAATAAGTTAACCGTTTTTAATTGGTTGTCAAACATGAGTTTGCCATCTGGTACAAAGCGTTTTGATTTTGTAGAAGTACGTTTTAAAAACGGAAGAAAAGAATATTGTAAGTTTTCAGATGAATTGAGTTTATCTATAGGTGATATTGTTGCTACAGAAGCTACAAGTGGTCATGATATAGGTATGGTTAGTTTATCTGGGGAGTTGGTGCGTATTCAAATGAAAAAGAAAAAAGCTCCTACAAAAGGTAATGATGTCAAGAAAGTTTATCGTAAGGCTACCCAAAGAGATATTGATATATGGCAGGAAGTAAAAGATAAAGAAGATGCTATAAAGTTTAAAGCTAGAGAAATTGCTATTTCTTTATCTTTAAAAATGAAAATTTCTGATGTAGAGTATCAAGGAGATGGTTCAAAATTAACTTTTTACTATACCGCAGAGGATCGTGTCGATTTTAGACAACTCATTAAGGAATTTGCAAGAGCGTTTAGTACACGTATAGAAATGCGTCAAATTGGTTTTAGACAAGAGGCTGCTCGTCTGGGAGGTATAGGTTCTTGTGGTAGGGAGTTGTGTTGTTCTACATGGCTTACCGATTTTAGATCAGTGAATACAAGCGCAGCAAGATATCAGCAATTGGCTTTAAATCCTCAAAAATTAGCTGGTCAATGTGGTAAGTTAAAATGTTGTTTGAATTTTGAATTAGATGCTTATATGGAAGCTTTATCAAAATTCCCAAGAACTGAAGTGCGTATTAAAACAGGTAAAGGGCTGGCAGTATGTCAAAAGATAGATATTTTTAGAGGTATATTATGGTATGCTTATAAAGATCATCCTGTGCAGTGGCATATGGTAAGTGTAGAAAATGCGAATAAGATGATTGCCGATTCCAGAAAAGGAAAATTAGTTTCTTCTTTAGAGGATTTTGCTATAGAGCCAGAAGTTTCTAATGAAATATTATTGAAAAGTCAATCTATTAGTGAGGATAGTTTAACCCGTTTTGATAAGCCTAAAAAAGGTTCAAGAAATAGAAACTCACAGCGTCGTAAGAAAACCTCTACTTCAAATCGTAGTAATACAAAAGAAAGTAAAGCTACTGATGTAGCTACAAAAGAAAGAAAACAACGCGATCGAAAATCGGATAGGTCAAAAGGGAATTATTCTGAAAATTCAAAAGTAAATGGTGGTAAACCCGATGCACGTAAGCCTCAAAGAAAAAAGCCTTTCAGGAAGAAACCATCAGTAAATAATCCCGATTCTTCAGAAGATAAAAAAGTAGAAAATACATCAGTAAAAAATACAGATACAAAAGGGAAAAGACCTCCAAAAAAGAGGGGTTTAAAATATAAAAATAATAACTCAAAGTCATCGGATAAAGTAGCAGGTAAAAAAGAACAAAATACCTCAAAAAAATCAGATTCTAATGCGGGTAAGTCAAAACCTCATCATAAAGGAGGTAAAACTAATCCTTCAGAATCTTAATTTTTTTAGGACTACAAAAAGGAGTCGATAAAATGTTTAAAAAAACAATATATAGATTATTAGTTTTATTTAGTTTGGTATTGCAGGGATGCGATCCTTATGGGGTAAACAGTGTTTATCAAAACCTACCTACCGATTTAGGCTGGCAAAAAGATCACGTTTGTAGTTTTGATTTTAAAATTACTGATAGCTTACAGCCCTATAATATTCTATTAAAATTAAGAAGTTCAAAAAACTACCCTTATAGTAATATATTTATGATCTCTACATTAACATATCCAAGCGGACGCCAACTCATAGATACTTTAGAGTACGAGATGGCAACTAAAAAAGGAGCATTGTTAGGTAAAGGTGTGTTGCTTAAAGAGCATATTTTGGGCTATAAAACGAATATCAAATTACCAGAATCAGGTCAATATCGTTTACAGCTAAGACATGCTGTTAGGCAGCTAGCAGACACCTCTACAGTAAGTTATTTAAAAGGGATAACAGATGTAGGATTTAGAGTAGAAAAATATAATAGCCACTAAAAAAGTATTTATTACATATAGCATTATCATATTATGAGCGAGATTACACCATCACAACCTTCTCAGGATAATACCTCACCGACTGAAAAGCAAACTTCAGCACCCAAATCAAAAAAATCTTCTAAAAGTCATATGAAGTATTTAATGATTTTTTGGGGGATATTTATTTTAGGTATTACTTCTGTAGCGATGCTTTTTGTGCTTGCAGGAGCAGGTGCTTTTGGAAAAATGCCAGAGTTTTCTGAATTAGAAAATCCTGAAGACCAGTTAGCAACACAAATTATTTCTTCTGATGGAAAGACTATAGGTACTTTTTTTAGTGAGAACCGTACTCCTGTAACTTATGATCAGATTCCAGAGCATTTGGTAAAAGCTTTAGTTTCTACAGAGGACGAGCGTTTCTATGAGCATTCTGGTATTGATGGTCGAGGAACCTTGAGAGCTTTATTCTTTATGGGGTCTAAGGGTGGTGCAAGTACAATTTCACAGCAGCTCTCTAAATTACTTTTTACTAAAGGTTCGTCTAGTATTGTAAAGCGATTGACTCAGAAAATTAAAGAATGGGTTATTGCCGTACGTTTAGAGCGTCAATACACCAAAGAAGAAATTATTACAATGTATTTGAATACCTACGACTTTTTATATCAAGCTGTAGGAATAGGTTCTGCATCACGAATTTACTTTAATAAAGAAACCAAAGATTTGGATCTTCAAGAATCAGCAATACTTGTTGCGATGCTTAAAAATCCAATTTTATATAATCCGAAAAAGATACGTTTTCAAAAAAGTTGTTTAAAACGAAGAAATCAGGTGTTTAAACAAATGGAGAAAAATAAGTTTATCACTGCAGCAGAGAAAGATAGTCTTCAAAAACTGCCCTTAAAAATAGAATTTACTCCTGAGGGACACAATAATGGAATTGCTACTTATTTTAGAGAGTATTTAAGAGATTATATGGATGATTGGATCAAGAAAAATCCAAAAATTGATCCCGAAACAGGTGAGGAGAAATTTCATCACTTATATAATGATGGTTTAAAAATATATGTATCTATAGATTCAAGAATGCAGCGTTATGCAGAACAATCTGTTAAAGAGCATCTTACAAAACTTCAAAAAGAGTTTGATAGGCAGAATAATGGTAACAACATGGCACCTTTTAGAGACATAGAAAAGGAAGATTACCAACGTATTATTGATAGAGCAATAAAGCGTTCTGAACGTCGTCGTATTTTAAAACTTGCTGGACGTACTGAAGAGGAAATTAGAGAATCTTTTAGAAGAAAAACTACAATGAAAGTATTCTCTTGGAAAGGTGCTAGAGATACACTCATGACTCCTTTGGATTCCATTTTACATCATAAGTCATTTTTCCAACCAGGAATGATGTCTATGGAGCCGCAAACAGGTCATGTTAAAGCTTGGGTTGGAGGAATGGATTATAACTTTTTTAAGTACGATCACGTAAAACAAGGGAAGCGTCAAGTAGGTTCTACCTTTAAACCTTTTGTTTATGCTACTGCCATCGATCAATTAAAATTATCTCCATGTGATACGGTACCTAATGTACAGTATACCATTGAAGCTGGTAAGTTTGGTACAAAAGAAGATTGGACTCCTAAAAATAGTTCTGATAAATATGGAGGAATGCTAAGTTTAAAAGATGCTTTAGCAAAATCTATCAATACAGTAACCGCAAGGCTTATGGGGGTTATTGGTCCAAAACCTATTGTGCAGTTAGCTCGTTCTATGGGTATTACAAGTAGAATACCTGTAGTGCCTTCTATTGCTCTTGGGTCTGTAGATTTAAGTGTCTATGAAATGGTTGGTGCGTATAGTACTTTTGCTAATGAAGGAGTGTATAACAAACCTATTTTAGTAACACGTATAGAGGATAAAAACGGAACCGAACTCTATAGGTCAGTTTCAAATCCAAAAGATGTTCTGAGTAAACAATCGGCGTATGTAACGTTGAATCTTATGCAAGGGGTAACACAATCAGGTTCTGGAATTCGTTTACGAACATCGGACACCTATAGACAGGATTATGTCCGTGTTGTTACAGGATATCCTTATAAATTTAAAAACGAGATTGCAGGGAAAACGGGAACGACACAAAATCATAGTGATGGTTGGTTTATGGGTATTGTTCCTAATTTATGTACAGGAGTTTGGGTTGGTGCAGAAGATAGGGCTACACATTTTGATAACATAACTTATGGTCAAGGGGCTTCTATGGCACTACCAATATGGGCTTTATATATGAAAAAATGTTATGCAGATAAAGATCTTGGGATTTCTGATGCAGACTTTAAAAAGCCTGATAATATGTATATAGAAACTGATTGTGATAAGTATAAGGCTATTCAAAATATTCAAAACCCTGTGGAAGATGGGGGTGAAGAGTTTGATTTTTAATTAGGTATATATATGTTCTAAAATGAGCTATTATATTGTGTAAATTGTAATAAAATAATAATAATGGAAGTACTTTTGGAGTATCAGCACAGTTTTGAGAAATTTTTAGATGCGTATTCGTTTTCTAAAACTCCGAAAGGTTTGTATGATCCTATAACTTATATTTTAAACTTAGAAGGAAAACGGATTCGTCCTATTCTTACTTTAATGGCTACAGAAGTTTTTGGTGCAGATGCTAATAGAGCTTTTGATGCAGCATTAGCCATTGAGGTGTTTCATAACTTTAGTTTGGTTCATGATGATATAATGGATGCAGCACCTTTACGAAGGGGGATGCCTACAGTACATAAGAAATGGGATGTGAATACAGGGATTTTATCAGGAGATGCGATGCTTATTATCGCATATCAGCTTTTTGAAAATTATCCTGCGGATCAATTTAAATCTTTAGTGTCTTTGTTTTCTAAAACAGCTAAACAGGTATGTGAAGGACAACAATACGATGTGGATTTTGAAATGCAACACACCGTACTGGAAAGAGATTATCTAAAAATGATTACCTTAAAAACTGCAGTTCTTGTAGGAACTGCTTTACAAATGGGGGGTATTATTGCAGGTGCATCTTTACAGGAACAACAAATTATTTATGATTTTGGAAAGAACTTAGGTATTGCTTTTCAGTTGCAGGACGATTATTTAGATCTTTATGGAGATCCAGAAAAATTTGGAAAAAAAGTTGGGGGAGATGTTTTAGAAAAAAAGAAAACCTATCTTTATATTCAGTCGCAATTGTCTAATAATGAGCTTTTTAAAAAAGAGTTATTAACTATTTATTCTAATGAAAGCGTGTTTTCTGATCAAGAGAAAATAAGTAGGGCTAAACAGCTTTTTGCAACCACAGGTGCTGCTCAAAAAACTACTGAGGCGATCGCTTTGTATACGCAAAAGGCATTATCTTGTTTAGAAAACTTATCCATTTCAAATAATCATAAGCAGTTATTAGAAGGTTTTGCTACTTATTTGATGAATAGAAGGAAATAAAATTATTTTTATGAATATACTATCAGTGTTAAAAATAGGGTTTGTAGTACTACTTACAAGTTTTTTAGTAGCCTCTTGTGAGCAGGAGGATACAAATCAAGAACTTAATCTTGAGAAAATAGCTGTAGATTATCTTTATTATGAGGGAGATGCTACATTTTCTTATTATTTAAATTCAGAGTTAGTGCCTATTGAATCTTCTACATACATGAAAGAAAGTGAGATTGCTTCTGGTGATTATACGGTTTTTGAATATCAGTTTACTCATGATGATGATCCTTTAATTGCAGATGACGAATATACTGAAACAATTTCTTTTCAAATTCCTTCAGACATCACTTCTTTTTCTTATAATACCTCTCAATTAGAAGCTTTAGATTTAGTATTAACTAAATATTGTTATTGTCTTTTTGATGATAGAGAATATATTGCTCCTACAGGTACAATAAAAGGTACTAAGGTAGGAACTAATTTATGGTATATAGAAATGGATGTAGTATTTTATGGTGAAAATACACGTACACTAAGTGATTTTTTTGAACTTTCATCTCTTGATTAAATAGGTTTTTAGGTAATATATTCTTATTTCAATTATGAACCCATATATTGTTTCCGCAAGAAAGTATCGTCCACAAACTTTTGATGAAGTTGTAGGGCAAAAGGCCATTACTCAAACTTTGATCAATGCTATTGATAATAACCATTTAGCACAGGCTTTACTTTTTACAGGTCCAAGAGGAGTAGGTAAAACAAGTTGTGCTAGAATATTAGCAAGGACTATTAATAGTAATATACAAGGAGAGCAGACTTCAAAGGATTTGACACAAGATTTTGCTTTTAATATCTTTGAGTTAGATGCTGCTTCTAATAATTCTGTAGATGATATTCGTACATTAATTGATCAGGTACGTATTCCACCACAGCAAGGCAAGTATAAAGTATATATAATTGATGAGGTTCATATGCTTTCATCTAGTGCTTTTAATGCTTTTTTAAAAACTCTTGAAGAGCCTCCCAGTCATGCAATATTTATTTTAGCGACTACCGAAAAACATAAAATTATTCCTACGGTACTTTCTAGGTGTCAAATTTTCGATTTTAAAAGAATTACAGTTACAGATGCTCGTTTATACCTTGAACAAATTTGTGAAATAGAAGGTATTACTGCTGATGTAGACGCTTTGCAAATTATTGCACAAAAAGCCGATGGGGCAATGCGAGATGCACTTTCTATTTTTGATCGTGTAGTGAGTTTTTGTGGAAAAGAGTTAACTCGTGAGGCGGTTACAGAAAATTTAAATGTACTTGATTATCAAACATACTTTACACTTACTAATCAAATTATTGAAGGGGCAATTCCAGAGGTGTTAGTTCATTTTGATACTATTTTAAAAAAAGGTTTTGATCCCCACCATTTTATTGCAGGTTTAGCTTCGCATTTTAGAGATTTACTTGTTGCAAGGACTTCGCAAACTCTAGGACTATTAGAGGTTAGTGATACGCTTAAAGATGAGTATATTACTCAATCTCAAAAAGCTTCAGATACGACATGGATTACAGCTATCGAACTTGCTAATACTTGTGA
>WTKB01000136.1:0-7162 GCA_011524575.1 Aquimarina sp. | reverse complement strand
AAAAAGCTTCAGATACGACATGGATTACAGCTATCGAACTTGCTAATACTTGTGAGTTACAGTTTAAAACAACACGAAATCAACGATTACTGATCGAGCTTTGTCTCATGAAATTAGCTTCTTTATTTCATGAAAAATCACCCGTTTTTAAAAAAAAAGATAGTGTTTCTATAGTATCTTCTTCTTCAGTTAAATCACCTGAGGCTTCTACTTTATCTACTGAACCTTCAGTAAAGCTTAAAGAAAATACTACTATTTCAAAAAGTGAAGCTATTTCTTCATCTGCTGAACCTTCAGTAAAGCTTAAAGAAAATGCTACTATTTCAAAAAGTGAAGTTATTTCTTCTGTTACTAGTAAGCAAACATCTTTAGCTGGCGAGGTTTCGAATGATTCTTTAGATGAAAACTTAATTAAACCATCATTATCAGATTCTTTAAATCAAGATCAAGATATAGATAAAGTATCAACTCCAGAAGATGTTTTACGTCCGAGGTCTGCTTTTTCTTTAAAATCTTTTGAAAAAAAACGAAAGGAGGAATTAAAACAGGAAGCAAAACAAATGCCTGTTTCTAATGACGGAATGTTTCCTAAAAATACCTTTACAGAATCAGAAGTAGTAGCACTTTGGAAGAAGTATGCACAAAATCAAAAAGATAAAGGAGGGCAAATTACAGCAGCTACAATTTCTGGATATTTACCTAAATTAAAAGATAAATATGAGCTTTACTTGGAGTTACCTAATGCTTCGATGAAGGAAGAATTAGAACATATTTCGAAACCTTTATTGAGCTTTTTACATGAAAAACTTCAAAATTATAGTATTACTTTAACTATAATTGTCAAGGAAGAGCTTGCCAAATTAGAGGTTTTTACTCCTCAAGAAAAATATGATAAACTTAAAGTAATTAATCCATCTTTGGAGTTGTTACGCCTTAAACTCGATTTAGATTTTTAACTATGCTTGGACTTCAGTTACCTACAGACCCTAGATGGGTAAATATTGCTCAAAAAAATATCGACGAAATTTTAATTGACCACGCCTTTTGTGAGTTAAAGGCAGCGTCTACAGCCATTTCTTTAATTAATAGTTTTCCAGAATATACAGAACTTGTCGATGCGATGTTACTTCTTATAAAAGAGGAAACGAGTCATTTTAAGATGGTTCATGATAAACTTAAAGATCGAGGGGTTACTTTAGGTAGAGATCGTAAGGATGCCTATGTAATTGCATTATTATCTTTTTTCCCAAAAGGAGGGTCTAGAGATACACAACTTGTACATCGTTTGTTATATGCAGCACTTATAGAGGCACGAAGTTGTGAACGATTTAGATTATTATCCGAGCAACTTTCAGATCCTCAACTTGCAAAGTTTTATCGAGATTTAATGGTAAGTGAAGCCAATCACTACACGTTATTTTTAAATTTTGCAAGAAAATACGGAACCCGTGAAGTAACGGATCAAAAATGGAAAGCATTATTGGAATATGAAGCAGAAATCATGTCCAAACTCAGTACTAATGCCTCAATTCACGGATAGTATGTTATACAGTACGAGTTATCAATATAAATTTCTTAACTATTTCACCGATTAGTCTTTGAAACCACTGTTACAGTTTAGAGCTTATTTAAACTATGTATTGATAATTTGTACGGTTTTTTTTGAATTTAAAATACATCTAATTTTAAAAAAATGATGAAGAAATATCTTTTTATGTTTTTTATGCTTTTACATACTATAAATGTATCGGCTTTCACTTCTGATCTTGATCAGAAAATAGAATCTAGTTTTACACCTTTTTCCAAAGCGATAACTTCATTTGTTTTTTATTCGTTACCTATAGGAGGAAAAGATGTGCCTATTGTAATCCTATTATTACTTTTTGGAGCTTTATTTTTTACACTATACAATAAATTTGCAAATATTAGGTTACTTGGCGTAGCTATTAAAGCTGCTCAAGGTAAGTATGATGCTATCGAAGATGCTTCATCATCACAAACAAAAGAACCTTTAATAGGTGAGGTTACTCATTTTCAAGCACTCACAGCGGCACTTTCCGCAACGGTAGGTCTTGGAAATATAGCTGGAGTAGCCGTAGCTATTGCATTAGGTGGTCCAGGAGCTACTGTATGGATGATTCTTGCAGGGTTTTTAGGGATGTCTTCTAAACTTGTTGAGGCAACACTTGGTGTGAAGTATCGTGAAGTAGATGAAAATGGTCGTATTTATGGAGGTCCTATGTACTACCTTAAAAAAGGTTTACAGGAAGAAAACTTAGGTGGTTTAGGTAAAGTACTGGCTGTACTTTTTGCGATCATGGTGGTTTTTGGTTCTTTTGGAGGAGGTAATATGTTCCAAGCCAATCAAGCAGCAGCACAAGCAAAACAACTTTTTGGTATGGAACAAGGTTGGATATTTGGTTTAATAATGATGTTTATTGTAGGTATTGTTATTATTGGAGGTATTCAGCGTATAGGAAAGGTTACAGAAAAAGTAGTGCCTTTTATGGGGATTATTTATGTAGGTGCTGGTCTTTTGATCCTTGCTATGAATTTTGCTTTACTTCCTGAGGCTATAGGGCTAATTTTTAGTCAAGCTTTTACTCCTGAGGCTTCTTTGGGAGGTGTTATAGGAGTTATGATTGTTGGTTTTCAAAGAGCTGCTTTTTCTAATGAAGCAGGAGTGGGTTCTGCTTCAATTGCTCATGCTGCAGTAAAAACTCGTTTTCCTGCCAGTGAAGGGATTGTAGCATCAATTGGTCCTTTTGTAGATACCGTGGTTATTTGTACGATGTCGGCTCTTGTTATTGTAACGATGAATATTAAAGAAAACCTTTTTAATTATGGTAATGTAGACGGGTCATCAGTAGTATTGAATGCTTCGGGAGAAACTATAGGGGGTGTAGACCTTACTTCATTAGTTTTTGAATCGGCTATTCCATATTTTTCTTATGTCTTAACTATTGCTGTGATATTATTTGCAATTTCTACCATGCTTTCTTGGTCGTACTATGGACTTCAGGGTTGGAAATATCTTTTTGGAAAAGGAAAGATTAGCGATTTAGTATATAAATGTATTTTTTTACTAATGATTTTAGTTGGTTCATCCTCTAGTTTACATTCTGTAGTAGATTTTTCAGATGCTATGGTTTTTGCTATGGTTGTGCCTAATATGATTGGATTGTTTGTACTTGCTCCAAAGGTGAAAAATGAAATTAAAAAGTATCTTAAGGCGATTGGACATTCTAAATAACTTTAGGGCTTTTTGATGTTGCAATCTTATAAATACCGTACAGGGATTTTACAATTAATTTTGTGTCTTTTTATAGGGTGCTTGGCTTATGGTTTTATCCAATTAAGGTATCCGAGTCCAAGCACTTTTTCTTTTCAATTAAACCAGGAAGCACAATGTTTTTTAGAAAATCAAAAAGAATTACTTCAGAATAAAAACAAATCAAAAAAAGTTTATCAGTATCCCATTTATTACCTTACGCCTTCACAAGCTTATGAACTGGGAATGACACCAGAGGAATCTCAACATTTTTTTGATTTTCGAGTTCAGTTTCCTCGTAAGAAAATATATAATCTTGATGATTTACAGAACGTATTAAAAGTTTCTGATAAGCGTATTTCCTTTTTCAAAGGTAAAATTAGGTATTCAAAATTTTTTAAGAATGACTTTAAACAAAATAATTCCTTAAAAAAGGAATTTAATCTAGGTACCTCTTTTAAAAAAATAAAAGTTAAAAAGCATATTAATCAAGTGACTGTTAGTGAGTTAATTTCTAGACACAAATTTCCTGATTTTTTAGCTTTAAGAGTTATTAAATATCGTAAACTTCTTGGAGGATTTACCGATATGAGCCAGTTACAATCTGTTTATGGTATTTCTAAAAAGCAATTGTTATTATTAAATACACATTACAAGATTTAATAGTTAATTTTTATATTGTTTAATGATTTATCAAATTTTATTAAACAATATAAAACTTCGAGAAGAACACTTATCTTTGTAATGGAATAATGTTATGACATTTTATTAAAACTTTACTCTATGAATTTTGAGTATTCTGAAACACAATCTTTAGTTGCAGAAGCTGCTGCTAAATTTTCACAACAATTTATTAAGCCTTACGTAAGCCAGTGGGATGATAAGCAATTTTTTCCTAAAGAGGTATTACATAAAGCAGGTGAGTATGGTTTTATGGGAGTGCTTATACCAGAATCCTATGGGGGAGCTGGTTTAGGTTATAATGAGTATATTTCTATTATAGAGGAGATCTCCATAGTAGATCCTTCTATAGGGCTTTCAGTAGCTGCACATAATTCTTTATGTACAAATCATATTTATCAATTTGGAAACGAAAAACAAAGAAATAAGTGGTTGCCAGATTTAGCTACGGGAAAAAAAATTGGTGCATGGGGACTTACAGAATATAATACAGGAAGTGATGCGAGTGCTATGCATACTACTGCTATATTACATGATGACTATTATGTAATAAATGGTTCTAAAAACTTTATTACACATGGTGCTTCTGCAGAAATCATGGTAGTCATTGCTCGAACTGGAGATAAAGGAGATGCACATGGTATTTCTGCTTTTGTTGTGGAACGAGGTACTTTAGGTATGAGTTCTGGTAAGAAAGAGAATAAACTAGGAATGCGTGCTAGTGAAACGGCTGAGGTAGTTTTTCAAAATTGTAAAGTGCCTAAAGAAAATCTTTTAGGGGAAATAGGTGAGGGTTTTATCCAAGCGATGAAAATATTAGATGGTGGACGTATTTCTATTGGGGCACTTTCATTAGGAATCGCTAAATCAGCTATGAATGAAGCGCTGTCTTATTCCAAAACAAGAGAACAATTTGGACGCTCTATTAGTAAATTTCAAGCAATTAGTTTTAAGCTTGCTGATATGGCTACAAAGATAGAAGCTGCAGAGTTACTATTATATAAGGCTGCCTTTTTAAAAAATAAGGGGGAGAAGATGACTAAGATAGGGGCAATGTCTAAAATGTATGCTAGTGAAATTTGTGTAGAGGTTGCTAATGATGCACTTCAAATTCATGGAGGTTATGGTTATACCAAAGATTATCTTATAGAAAAGTTATACCGTGATGCTAAACTCTGTACTATTGGAGAAGGAACTACAGAAATTCAAAAACTTGTAATTTCAAGAGAATTATTAAAATAATTTAAAAGTTTATAAATATGTTATTATTTTGAAATTTAATTGTAAATTTGCAAAAAAATAATAACCAAAGAAGGGAGGTGCTACTACTATGATAATAATACCAATTAAAGAAGGACAAAATATCGATAGAGCTTTAAAGCAATTTAAAAGAAAGTTCGATAAGACAGGGACAATGAGGAAATTAAGAAGCCTTAAGACATATACAAAGCCTTCTGTAGCTAAAAGAGCTAAGAGAGCAAAAGCTAAGTATATTCAATCTTTAAGAGACAAAGAAAATATCTAGAAAAAAAATCTATTTATAACAGAATAGCCTTATTAATCAAGATGTATTATTATCTTGTATTGATAAGGCTTTTTTTATGGATTATATTTCAGAGTTTTCGACATATTTAGTAGTTGAGAAAAGATATTCTTCACATACAGTTACCGCATATCTTCATGATGTGAAACTTTTCTTTTCGTTTCTAGAAGATACTTATTCAAGTCTCTCTAAAAATGAAACTCTTTTAGTAAAAGATATACAATACCTACATATACGCTCTTGGATAAGCGATTTGTCAAATAATAATAGGTCGCATCGAACCATTAATAGAAAGTTATCTTCTATAAAATCTTATTTTAATTTTCTGCAAAAGTTAGGGTATGTGAATGTGCATCCTATGGAAGTGCATATTCCATTAAAAACTTCTAAGGTTACTAAAATTCCTTTTTCTAAAGATGAAATGAGTTTATTACCAACAAAAGATGCAATTTTGAGTACAGATAATTTTTTTGAATTAAGAGATTATCTCATAATTGAACTTTTATATGGTTTAGGAATTAGACGTTCCGAATTAATCTCTTTAAGATGGAATGTTCTTGATTTTAAAAATAAACAAGTTCGAATTATAGGGAAAGGTAAAAAAGAACGCTTACTTCCATTGTTAGATTTACATCTTAGTTTTCTTAATAAATATTTGTTAATGTATAAGTTAATATATGTTTATGCACCTGACACCTATATTTTTTTAACAAATAATGGGAAGAAATTATATGGTAAGTTTGTTTTTAGGCGTGTAAATAAGTATCTTAATCTTATATCTTCTAAAAAAGATAAAAGTCCTCATATCTTGAGGCATACTTTTGCTACTCATTTATTACAAAGTGGTGCTGATTTAAATGCAGTAAAAGAATTATTAGGGCATAGTAGTCTTGTTGCTACTCAAATTTACATCCATAATGATATAAAGAGACTTTCTGAAGTATATAAAAATTGTCATCCTCGAGATAAAAATATATAACCTTATTAAATAATTTTAAAACTTATTAATTATGAGAGTACACGTTGAAGCTACAAATTTTGTTGTAGATAGTAAATTAGTTGAATTTGCAGAAAAGAAAATATCAAAACTTCAGGAGCATCATCAAGATATTAGTTCGGCTGAAGTAATTTTTAAGGTTGAAAATTTTAAAGGTTTAGAAAATAAGCTAACAGAAATTATAATGAAGGCACCAGGTATGAATGCTGTAGCTAAGAAAACTTATAAAACCTTTGAAGAAGGTGTAGATAAATGTCTTGAAGCCATAGATAAGCAACTATCTAAGAATAAGGATGTTGTAAGGTAGTGTTAATATTTTTTTTATTTTTTTTAAAAAAAAATAAAAAAAAGTATTGTTAAACTAAAAAAAGGCTTTATATTTGCACCCGTACTAAGGCACTAACTTAGTGCGAGTGTTTTTAAGTAAAGCGCCGATGTAGCTCAGCTGGCTAGAGCAGCTGATTTGTAATCAGCAGGTCGTGGGTTCGAGTCCCTCCATCGGCTCTACTTTAAGGGAAGATACTCAAGCGGCCAACGAGGGCAGACTGTAAATCTGCTGACTATGTCTTCGCAGGTTCGAATCCTGCTCTTCCCACACCTTAAATATTGCTTGATTGCGGGAGTAGCTCAGTTGGTAGAGCGTCAGCCTTCCAAGCTGAATGTCGCCGGT
>WTKB01000203.1 GCA_011524575.1 Aquimarina sp. | reverse complement strand
CACTTGAAGTACAGATAATAATACATAAAAACATAAAAAATACAAGAATAAATAATCTGCTGGACGGGGCAAAAAGCGTAACAACCAATCTAATTTTTTCAGATAATTCAAAGGATAATAAGCTCCTAACTGATAAGTTGGCATACCTGCAAAAGTAGCATCGGTCCAGTAGAGTTCGTCTTGACTATCTGTGGCAATACGATGTGTTATTTGAGACTTTGCCATTCCTGTGTATTGGACAATATCGGACTGATAAATAACATCCCCTTTTAAAACTGGATAAAAATAAGCTAAAGATACAAGTACAAAAGCAAGCATAACTACAAGATGCTTACTTACTACTTTTAAAAAGTTCTGAAAAAACATTATCAATGGATTTTTTAACAAAAAAAACTTATGTTAAGATGAAAATAAAGAGCATTTTTAGAGCTTGTTTAAACAAACTCTTAGGAAATACTTCTAATAATTTGAACGTAAAAATAACGAAGAAGATATATTAATTACTATATTTTTTTCAAAAATGCGTATTTATAGTATATTTGAAAACAAAGACCCTTACCAATGCGCAAAGCATCATACATACTTATATCATTTTTAATTCTTTCATACTCAAATATTTTTGGTCAATACACTGAAAGTATTAATAGTTATCATCCAGGTAGTTCTCAAGGTGCTTTTTCCGTAGGAAAGCATGTTTACCAATTAGAATTTGACTTAGGTTTAGGTGGAGAAAAAAATGATATATTTGAAAATAAAACACGTACAAACACCTATGATTATACACTTAGGGCAGGTGTGTACAAAGAACAACTAGAAGTCATCCTACAAGGAACTTATGCCTTTCATGGCGCGTTAGAAACCATTGGTATTCAAACAAAAAGATATTGGAAATCTGGTTTTCAAAGAAGCTTACTTGGGGCAAAATACTTAATTTATGACCCTTACAAATACGAAAAAGCACCTGAGAGGAATTTACTGAGCTGGGAAGCCAATAAAAAATTCAACTGGCGTAAATTAGTACCTGCTGTTGCGCTATACGCTGGAGCAAGTTTTACAGGTAAAAATAATAATTTTGCTCATCATAATATTTCCTCAAATAGAGCTTCAAGATACGAGCCTTTTATTTCTCCTAAAGTAGTACTCTCATTACAAAACAACTGGACAAAAAGGTTAGTGTTCGTTGCCAATGCAAGCTATGCTGATATTACAACTGAATTTCCAGACTTACGTTTTATATTTACAACAAGTTATAAACTATTGGAAAACCTTAGTGTACTAGGAGAATATGAATGGACTCATAGCCAAATATATAAAGACCATATTTTTAAACTAGGAACTACCTATTTTTATAGTGACAACCTGCAATTTCACGGAAATTTTGAGAAAAATATAAAAAACACACCGAGTATATGGAGTGCTAATCTAGGTGTTGCTCTGCGAATAGACAAACACCAAATGTCTGACTTTGAAAAAATCAAAACTGGAGAACAACGTGCAGCAGAAAAAGATATTGCACGACTTAAGAAAGATATAGCAGCTGGGTTAATTGACGAAAGTGCCCTTACTGGAACTTATAAAGGATTAAATCTAGAAGATTACAGAGATACTGCTGATGAAGAAATCATAGCAGATGTAGAAAATGATAGCACTGCTGTCAAAAAAAGAAAGAAAGGTTGGTTTTCTTTCTTAAAACGTAAAAAGAAAAAAGTAGAGGTGCTTGCCGAGCAAGATTCTTTAAAACAAGGTAGTGACCAAGAAGTAATTTTTGCTAAAAAAGGAAGAATTACAGATTTTATGGATGATGAATTCATTGCTGAAAAAATGCATGAACTGGAAAAACAAAAAAGAACCACGAAAGAACTTGATAGCCTTTCTCAACAAAGAAAATTAAACACTACTGACAGAAAGATCACTAAAATAGACTCTGTAACTGGTAAAACGGTACGTGTTCTTAATCCATACTATGTTTCTAAGAAACAACTGAAAGCTGAGAAAAAACAAGCTAAAGAATTAGCGGAACTCGAAGCTGAAATAAACAACTTAGAAGCAGAAATCAAAACAGAACAAACGGAAAGAGAGGCACGTAGAAAACGTAAAAAACAAGAAAAAGAAGCTGCAAAAGCCGAGAAAAAAGCTCAAAAAGAACTTGAAAAATTAGAAAAAGAACTCGGTATTTCACCAGAAGACTCTGTGGAAGCTGCCATCAAAAAAGAAGAAAAAACACCATCTCTAAAAGAAATCGATAAAAAGAAGAAAAAAGAAAGAAAGAGGAGAAAAAAAGAAGAAAAAGAACCTCTTGTTACTGAAATAGAAAAACCTTTAGAGGAGAAAACTTCTTTAAAAGAGATTGAAAAAAAGAAGAAGAAAAAAGAGAAAAAAAGAAAAAAAGAAATTAAAAAAATACAAAAAAAACTCAAAAAAACAGAAAAAGAACTTCTTGACACTAAAATTGATAAAACTTTAGAAGAAAATACGAAACAAGAACTTGACAAAACGGAAAGTTTACTTGAAAAAAATAACTCTAAAAACACTCAAGAACTGACATCTAAACAAACTGTAAAAGAGTCGGATATCAAAAATATTGAAATGGAGAAAGAAGTAACTATTCCTATAAAAGAAATAGTTGAAGATACTCCTAAAGTTATTGATGATGAAGAAGCAGAAGTATTAAAAAGACTTAATATTGAAAAGGAAATTTCAGAAATTAAAGAAGAACTTAATAGTAATTCTGATAATAAAACTGAGACTGAAAATAATATAAATACTCCTGTTAACAACAGCATCAAAGAGACGTTAGTAGAAAAATTAGAGGAAGAAATTATTGATCAACCTTCTTCGGTGGTTGAACCATTAAAAGAAGAAATCAAAACACTTTCTGAAAAAGAATTAAAAAAACTAGAAAAGAAAAAGCAAAAAGAGGCTAAAAAAGCAGCAAAGAAAGCTAAAAAAGAACTCGAAAAAATTGAAGAAGAAATCAATAATATCGAAGAATAAATTTAGAGCTTGTTTAAAGGGAATACGAATGTAGTTCAAAAGTTTAAAGTTTTGGGTTACTTTTAAATGATGTGCATACCTAGAGATAAGCCCATCATTATAAAAGCAAACCAAGTTTTTAAAATTCTGGATTACAAGAAGTAGTAAATTTAAACAAGCTCTTATCACACCAATTAAATTTAATGGAATTCAAAAATACCAAAGTAAGTTGTGGTATTTTTGAATTGTTAATTTGAAACATTTGAGACAAAACACTCATTTCAAAGTTTTAGCATATACTAAAAAATGTTTCTTTAAAAAATCTATTTTTTAATGATTTCTATTGTAAAAGTTAAATCCAATAAAGAATTTCAAGCTTTTATTGATTTTCCTAATCATCTATATAAGAACAATCCCTACTACGTTCCACCTATTAGTGCTGATGAAAAATCAGTAATGCTAAAAGAACAAAACCCTGTTTATGAAAACGCTGACGCATGGTTTTTCCTTGCTTATAAACAAGAAAAGTTAGTTGGTCGTATTGCTGGGATTATCAACTGGATAGAAATTAAAGAGCAACATAAATCAAAAATGCGTTTTGGTTGGTTTGATGTTATTGATGATCTTGAAGTAACTAAAAAACTCATAGAAGCAGTAAAAACTATTGGAAAAGAAAATGAGTTGAAATCTCTTGAGGGACCTGTTGGCTTTACAAATATGGACAAAGCAGGGCTACTTACAAAAGGTTTTGATCAATTAAACACCATGGTCACCTGGTATAATGCTCCTTATTACAAAAGACATTTAGTGACATTAGGCTTTGAAAATGCGGCTACTTGGGTGGAATACAAAATAAATATCCCAACAGAAACACGTCCGAAAGTAATAAAAGTTGCTCAAATTATTCAAACGCGTTACAAGTTAAAACTTCTGAAGTTTAAAAAATCTAAGGATATTTTACCTTATGTAGATCGAATGTTTGAACTTTTAAATAAGACATATAGTAATCTACAAACCTTTATCCCTATACAAGATTACCAGATAAAACATTATAAAGAGAAGTACCTTCCTTTTATTCATCCTGATTTTATAACTTGTGTAACTAATGAAAAAAATGAAATCATTGCGTTTTCTATAGTAATGCCATCATTTTCAAAAGCACTTCAAAAAGCAAAAGGAAAGCTTTGGCCATTTGGCTTTTTACATATACTAAAAGCACAATACATCAACGACACTGCTGCGTTTTACCTGATTGGCGTAGATCCAGAATATCAAAATAAAGGAGTAGCCGCACTTATTTTTAAAGAAATGAATGAAACTTTTCTTAAAAAAGGGATTACAAAAGTAGAAACAAACCCTGAACTTGAGGAAAATAAAGCGATACAAGCACTGTGGAAGGACTACGAATCTACCCAACACAAAGAAAGACAAACATTTAAAATATCGATTATTGACTAGTGCTTTAGTTATATACGTTTATTTGGTACTATTCCGCCAAGTGTGTAAGTTTTAAAAAATAGGAAATACACTAAAAACAAGCTGTCCTACCCCACGGATGACGCTGTAATTAAATCTGTATTTTTAACCCTCAGAGAATCCACCAAAAATGGACAATGCCAATCAGAAATTGGGGCGTCATACTTAATCAATTTTTAGCTATATTTAGAAATAGGATTCAGTTATGAAAAAATAACCAAACCCTAATTTTTAAAACTTACAC
>WTKB01000186.1 GCA_011524575.1 Aquimarina sp. | reverse complement strand
ATCAATAACTTTTGCCATTATCAAATATACAACTTTTTTGAGATTATTAAAAGTTGTAATCGTATAAGTCTATTATAATGTTAAAAAAAAAATGTATTTTTGCCAGAATATTGTATTTTTACTTGAAGTTTTGGTAATTCAGTATTTTATTATCAAGATGTTAATTATTTTTGTTTAGAAGATTATGTCGAAAAAAGAAATGACCGTTGAAGAAATATTAAGAGCCTTATATGATTTACAAGTCATTGACTCTAGAATTGATACTATTTCACACATGCGAGGGGAATTACCTTCGGAAGTTCAGGATTTAGAAGACGAGATTTTGGGTTTAAATAAACGATTAGAAAGACATAACAACGAATTAACAACCATTAACGATACTATCAAAGAAAAGAAGTTTTCTATTGAAAACTCTAAGGCTCTAATTGAAAAGTATAAAGAACAACAGAAAAATGTTAGAAATAATAGGGAGTTTAATTCGCTTTCGAAGGAGGTAGAATTTCAAGAGTTAGAAATTGAACTTGCTGAAAAGCACATTAAAGAGTTTAAGGCTCAAATCGTAACAAAGAAAGAAGTTATTGTTGCTTGCAAAAATAAAATTGAAGACCGTACAAATCACTTAGAACTTAAAAAAACCGAGCTTACTACCATTTTACAAGAAACAGAAAAAGAAGAAGAGTTCTTGTTAGTAAAGTCTCAGGAATATCAAGATAAAATAGAGGGTCGTTTAGTAAAAGCCTACAAGAGAATCCGTAGTAGTGTGAAAAATGGTTTAGCTGTTGTAGCTATTGAAAGAGGTGCATCAGGAGGTTCTTACTTTACGATTCCTCCACAAATTCAAGCAGAAATTTCTTCTAGAAAAAAGATTATTACAGACGAACATAGTGGAAGAATACTTGTAGATATAGAGCTTGCTACAGAGGAAAAAGAAAAAATGAATAAAATATTTTCACAATATTAATCTATAGTAACTATAATTTAGAGCTTGTTTAAACCGAATTACACGAAGTAGTGAGTTTAAACAAGCTCTTAGTACTATAATTCATAAATATCAGGGTAAAGTTTAATAAGAAACTTTACCCTGATTTTTTTTATAAAATTGTTTATGATTACATCAATTATTAAGTCTTCGACATACCGCCCACTTATTTACGCATTGTTAAGTACTGTTTTTTTTACAGCTATGAATTTAATATTAAGATGCCTTACTGATTTTCATGCTTTTCAATTAGTTTTTTTTAGGGCAGTAGGTTCATTGGTCTTAGCTATGGCATGTCTTAAATACCAAAACATACCTCTTTTAGGATCTCGCAGAAAGATTTTGTTTTTAAGAGGTATTATAGGGTGTTTGACTTTAACACTATTTTTTTTCTCGCTAAATTATTTAAGTATAGGAATTGCGGTTTCACTTAGATATACATCTCCTGTGTTCTCTACTATATTTGCGGTATTATTATTAAAAGAAAAGATATACAAGCCTCAGTGGTTGTGTTTTTTAGTAGCTTTTTTAGGAGTCTTTTTAATAAAAGGTTTTGATGGACAAATGAGTACAATTGGCTTATTGCTTGTTGGTGCTTCATCAGTATCAGGAGGGCTTATTTATGTACTTATACACAAAATTGGAAAAGAGGAACATCCTTTAGTAATTATTAATTACTTTATGATGACAGCTACCCTTATAGGTGGTATTGCCTCTATATTTGTATGGAAAACTCCTGATTCTATTTTAGAATGGCTATTGTTAGTTAGTATTGGAATTGTTGGTTTTGTAGGTCAGATTTTTATGACCAAGGCTTTTCAAGAAGGGGAGGCAAATGTAGTAGTTCCAGTAAAATATATAGAAGTAATTTTCACTCTTATACTTAGTATATTTATTTTTAGTGATGTATATGCGATATGGAGTATTGTAGGTACTTTACTTGTTGTGGGTTCTTTAATTATAAATGTATTATACAAGAGTTATCGAAAAAGAAAAGAGAAGGTGTTAGTAGGGTAGTATGTACTTGACACTATCCGGCACTATCCCGCCAAGTCTATAAATTTTCTAGGTAGTACATTTAGCGTTGGTATCTTATTTTTATTTGATATAGTATTCTTGGTCAAGACCTTTTTTCTCTTTTTCGATGAGTTTAATCAATTCCAAAACTTTTGTTTCTTGTATTTTGTTAATGTTAAAATTCATCTTTTGATTATCAAACCGTTCTCTGTTGCCATTATTTATTAAATCACTTTTAATATTCTCAGGAATAAAAAATGAAGCTTTTCTCTGTAAATGCTTTTTATATTCATTAAGATAAATCCCAATTCCTGCAATATCAATGTCTCCAAAATGTAAATAAGCATTTGGGATAGAATTTATCCATTTAATAAAGTCCTTATTTTGATTTTGTGGATAGCGTGAAATAAATAATGGGGTAATGTTTTTAAACAAATATTTCTGTTCGTGTATCTGACTAAAATTCTTAGTGTTCTCAACTCCAACAATTGTAATTTCTTTTGGCACTTTAAAAGATTCATAATCATATATAAAAACAAAGCTTCCTTTATGAGGGTTAATGATTATATCTTCATTATTTAGTTCAGCTTTTATAGCGTCATAGCTATTCACTAAAAAACCTTTAAAAGCTCTTTCTTTTGATTTTTTAGAATCAGTTGTAATTTTTACAAATTCTGACCGAGTAGAAAATTTATTTTCTAAAGCAGAAATATAATAGTTCAAATCATTAATTTGTAACTGATTTCCCAAATAGTTTTGTAACCCCGATTTATTTACTAACTCCAAAGATTTTTTGTGCTTTCCTTTTCTATAAATGATGTTTTCTGAAACTAAATTGTCAATTAGTTTATGTTTAGCGAGACTATTAGGGATAGTTTCCCCATTGATTAATCGAACTAATACTTTTGCTATTTTTAAAGTTAGCTTCATTAATTAAGGACTTTAGTATTTACTTTTTTAACTAACCTATTAATTTTTGTGATGTATTTTTTCGAATTAGTTTTGGACTGTTCTTTTGCTAATTTATAGGTGTATTTATAATCGGTAGCATTTTGACTTGTAGGCGAACCATTAATTAGTAAAATGTTTCTTTCATTGGCAAATCTTAAAATTCCCTTTTGATTAGTTGGATGAAGTGTGCCAATTTCATCCATCATACAATGAAGCTTAAAATCTTTGAATTTCTTTGAAGCATCAACCTTAAAGACATTCAATAACGAGATATTAATCATAGCTTTTACTAAAATGTCTGTTCCATTACTACCAACATTAGAAAGCTTTTCAACCCAACCGGAGTCGTTATCATTCTCAATTATTCTAAATTGTAGGTCAAAGGATTCTGATAAGGTTAAATTTGAGTTTTTAGATTTTTCTAACTCCTTTACAAGTTGTTTTAGTAGGTCTATCGCTTTTTGATTTTTTGAATCACTTTCAGAAGATGTAAAAAGATTTAATTTACCTAAAGCGAGACTATTTTCATCATTAAACTCTTTTATTTGAATCAATAATCTGACTATTGTGTTTGAGCTATCTAAAGTTTTTATTTCCATTGACTTGATAGCTTCAATAAAGTTTTTACCAAGAAAATCATCATTAATTTTTCTAATGATTTTCTCAATTTCTCCTTGTTTAGAGTTAAGTTCAGTTGTTTCTCTACCAATTAAATGAATTATGTTTGCAAACCTATCATTTACACGTTTTTCATATTCCTTAATTTTATCTTCTTCAATGAACTCCTTGAGGTCTGAGGCGAAGTTTAAAAAATCTTCTTTCGTGATTAATTTTGTTTTGAAACTAAAAATATTTGTCTCATCAAAATTTCCATTAAATAGATTAACGGATTGTCTCAGTTCTTCATACGTTTGAAGGTTACTTGAATGCTTATCAATTATTTCCCTGATTAAAGTTGTGGCTTTCTTTTGCTTATCAAATTCAGCAATAGTTTCAGAATTATCATAATGATTTTTAATACTCAGAAAAGCATCTGAAATCTTAAAGTTTTCTAGCTCTTTCAAGTCATTATTAAACTCATCAATTTTAGATTGTATTGATTCTACAAAATTCTTTTGTTTAGAACATTTTGCGTTAATTTTATTCAGTTCAATTTTATGGTCATTGATAATTGAGTCTTGTTTTTTTTCTAAACTGATTTTATCAACTTTTAATTGAGGTACTCTGTCAAAGAGTTCTCTTTTGTCTTTATTGTATTCTATAACAATTGTTTCGTTATCTTTTATGAAATCTAGGTCTTTCGTTATGTTATTTAATCTATTGTCAATTATATTTAACCTTTTTGTGTCAGCACCTTTTTTATCTAGTTCTGAGGTTTGTTCTTTTTTTAACTCTTTAATCCGTTTATTTGAGGTTGACTTATTCTCAGAAATAAAAGCGTTTATTTCTGAAACTTTTTGATTTTTAGCTTCTTCTAAAGACTTAGTCTCAGAGTCTCGTTCTTTTTCTTTTAGGTTTATTTTTCGCTTTATTCCTTTCTTAATACTTTCTAAGATTTCTTCTGCTTTTAATTTTTTTGAAGCAATTTCTCCTAAATTATTTTCTAATTTTTGTGAAATAATTTCTTTTTCTGATTTGGCTTTTGAAATCCATTTATTTAAGTCAATTCTATTTTTCTTTAATTTATATTCATTTTGAGAAATGGAATATTCATTTTCTGCAATAAGGTCTTTTAGATTGTTTAGTTTTTTTCTAAACTT
>WTKB01000179.1 GCA_011524575.1 Aquimarina sp. | reverse complement strand
TGCAAGAACTTAATCTTACCGTAATAGAAAGTAAAAAACTCTACGAAAAGAAAATTACAGAGTTAAATGACTAGCTAATAGATAGGTAGTTATCCCTATTTATATTTTAAAATATGAATAGGGATACTACCAATTGGTATAAGAGCTTGTTTAAAAATACTGATAATAGTCTGTAATCCCCATAAAGCTATTTTTTAGATCTGAAATTTTTCTGATAAACTTTTTATTCTGAAGATAATGCTTGTCTTTACGAAAACGCACAAAAGTACCTTCACTGTGGATACTAAAAGAATCGGTATTATAAATATGTAACTTGTAATAAGGTATCACCCAACTATACTGTTCGTGGTCTTGATTTAGATGCACAATAATACCTTTGGGACGCAGTTCCAGACTACTATAATTGATATCCTGATTACGATACGAACCCACTTGTAGTTTATTTCCAATAGCCTCTACAATCATTCGGCTACTCCCCACTCCCCCCAATTGTATTTTTTCGAGTAGTGAAAAAGCAAGTCCTAATTCCTGAGTTGAAAAATCAACAAAATCCTCATTGTAATAAGTCGTATTAAAAAACATGGGCAGCGTTTTAAATTAATTGATATTCTACCAAATTAAAAATAAAATGTACTTTAGCAAGTTTATAAGGGCATGTTTAAACCTGCTCTAAAATAATGTTATTATAAGTGAGAATATATTATGTATAGAACACATCATTGTGGTGCACTAACCGAAGTAGAAATAGGTAAAGAAGTAACCCTTTCGGGTTGGGTACAAAAATCTAGAGATAAAGGATTTATAATATGGATAGATCTTAGAGATCGATACGGTATTACACAATTGGTCTTTGATAATGACCGAACTCCTAAAGATATATTTGCACTCGCACAAACACTTGGTAGAGAATTTGTTATTCAAGTAACTGGAAAAGTTATAGAGCGTGAAGCTAAAAACATTGATATGCCTACTGGAGGTATTGAAGTATCCGTTCAGGACTTAAAAGTATTAAATACCGCAGAAACTCCGCCTTTTACCATTGAAGACGAAACAGATGGTGGTGAAGATTTACGAATGAAATACCGTTATTTAGACATTCGTAGAAACCCAATTAAAGAAAACCTTATTTTTAGAAGTAAGGTAACTATTGCAGTACGTAACTACTTATCAAACAAAGGTTTCTTAGAAATAGAAACCCCCTATTTAATAAAATCTACGCCAGAAGGAGCTCGGGATTTTGTTGTTCCCTCACGATTAAACGCTAGTGAGTTTTATGCACTGCCACAATCTCCACAAACCTTTAAACAATTGCTTATGGTGGGTGGTATGGATAAATATTTTCAGATTGTGAAATGTTTTAGAGATGAAGATCTCCGTGCCGATCGTCAACCAGAATTTACGCAAATAGATTGTGAAATGTCTTTTATAAATCAAGAAGATATTATGCAAACTTTTGAAGGACTTACTAAGCACTTATTACAAGAATTATGTGGGGTAAGTACAGGAGATTTTCCAAGAATTACCTTTGAAGAAGCCATGCGTACTTATGGTAACGACAAACCAGATATTCGTTTTGGAATGAAATTTGGCGAACTGAACAGCGTATGTCAACACAAAGAATTTAAAGTATTTAATAGTGCTGAACTTGTAGTAGGTATTGCTGTTCCAGGTGCAGCGAGTTATACTCGTAAAGAAATAGACAAGCTCATCGACTGGGTGAAACGTCCACAAGTAGGTGCACTAGGTATGGTGTATGTAAAATGTAACGAAGATGGAAGTTTTAAATCTTCTGTAGATAAATTCTACGATCAAGAAGACCTTAAAAATTGGGCAGAAGCTACTGGTGCAAAAGCAGGTGACTTAATTTGTGTACTTTCTGGAGCTACGGACAAAGTACGTGCACAACTCAGTGCGTTACGTATGGAACTTGCGGAAAGACTCGGTTTGCGTAATCCTAAAGAGTTTGCACCGTTATGGGTAGTGGATTTTCCACTTTTAGAAAAAGACGAAGAAACAGGCATATTCCATGCCATGCACCACCCATTTACTTCTCCAAAAAAAGAAGATTTAGAGTTTCTAAGCACTGACCCTGCTAAAGTACGTGCCAATGCTTATGATTTAGTACTTAATGGAAATGAAATCGGTGGAGGATCAATACGTATTCATGACAAAGCTACACAAGAACGCATGTTTGAGCTTTTAGGGTTTAGTCCTAAAGAAGCTGAAGAACAATTTGGCTTTTTAATGAATGCTTTTAAATATGGAGCCCCACCACATGGAGGATTAGCCTTTGGTTTAGATAGGTTAGTAGCCATACTTGGAGGAAAAGAAACCATCCGAGATTTCATTGCTTTTCCAAAAAATAATAGCGGACGTGATGTGATGATTGATGCACCAGCTGCTTTAAATAAAGAACAACTTCAGGAATTAAGTATCAATACCTTGTAAATATAGGGCAAACGCACGAAATTAATCAACTAACTTTCGCAGATGACTATTCAGAGTTATTTTGCAGGTATAGAAGATTTTCGTGTTGCTAAAAAGTGTCGGCACTTATTGTCAGACATTTTATTAATTGGTCTATTTAAAGCTTGTTTAAACTGAATTACAGTTTGTATTCAGTTTAAACAAGCTCTAAAATTAAAAATTAAAAACCAATAAACACTATAAATTTATACCGTTCCAAAAGACCTTTCCATTACATCTTTCATTACTGAGTAAGAAGTAGATGCTCCTGGAGAAGCTCCTAATAATGCTGCAATAGTTTTATCATTTGATACAATCACCTCAGTACCAAACTGTAACTTCCCACCTCCGTTTTCTTTATCTCTTTTAATAATTTGTACACGTTGCCCTGCAACGACTACTTTCCAATCTTCGTCTTTAGCTTCCGGATAAAACTCTCTCAACATTTCCATTCGATCATCAAACTTCAGACTCACTTGTTTAATTAGATATCCTACAAGGGGTAAATTTTTGTATCCAGCTCCTAGTAAACTTCCTATATTGTCAAACTCGATAGATAGCGGCAAATCAAAAATAGAACCGTGCTTTAAGAACTTTGTAGTAAAGCCTGCATAGGGTCCAAACAATAATTCTTTTCTACCATTAATAACACGAGTATCCATGTGAGGAACTGACATTGGTGGCGAACCTTTTTTCGCTTTTCCATATACTTTTGCGGCGTGCTGTTCTATGATTTTTGGATTGGTACAACGCAACCACAACCCACTGATTGGAAAACCTCCATAGCCTCTAGCTTCGCTAATATCTGATTTTTCCAATAGATTTAAAGCACCACCACCAGCACCAATAAATAAGTAATCCGAAACAATTTTCCATTGTTTTCCTACTTGCTGCCCTTTTACAGACAACATCCAACGGCTAGAATCTGTTTGATCCGCATCATAAGCTTCACAATTATTGATCAACTCGACATTATCTTGCTTTCTTAAAAATCTAAAGATTTGATCGGCTATTTCACCAAAATTCACATCATACCCATCCTTGTAATAAGTAGCAGCCATTTTTTCTTTAGAACTTCGACCATCCATCATTAATGGGATCCACTCTTTAAGTGTAGCATAATCCGTGGCATATTGCATACCTTTAAAAAAGTCGGTTTCTTTAAGAACTTCCCAACGCTTTTTTAGAAACGCTACATTTTGTTCACCTGTTACAAAACTGATATGTGGTATAGGAGATAAACATTTATCTATGTTTTGAATATATCCTTTTTGGGCACAATCTTTCCAGAAAGATAATGTATCATAAAACTGAGTAGCCGTCTTGATTGCTTTATCAATATTGATTTCTCCATTTACCTCTGGTGTGTAATTCAATTCACAATTACCTGCATGACCTGTTCCTGCATTATTCCATGCCTCAGAACTTTCTTCTGCCATTTTAGGCAACTTTTCTATAATTGTAATTTTCTTACCTGGAAATTTCTCATAAAGTAAAATCGCAAGTGTTGCACTCATGATTCCACCTCCTACCAACACAAAATTTGCGTGCTTAATAACATTCTTTTTTGCCATAGTATTCGTCCTGTTTTGATAAAACCAAAGATAAGACATCTCTTGCAAAAAAAAGAGGTAATCGGTGTGTTATCAGCCTATTTTTAAGAGCTTGCTTAAACTAAATAAGCTCTTAATTTTTAAATACTTATCCCATATAGTATAAAAAAACACATATTTATAGTTATTTATTATAAAAAACCTAAAATAACTAAAGTATAAACACCTATAATAAGGGTATAAACCCCTAAAACAATACATAAAATATTGCCAACTTTTTTAAAATTTTCCAAAGGAGCATTTAATTTCATTTGTTCTATAATATGTACGCCCTTAGGTTTAATTTTCACAATAGCAGAAATAGCTTCTCTGGATATTTTTTGTCCAGATTCCTGAATATTCCAAATACCATGCTGATCACGGAGCTCGATATAATTCTCATGGCTCAAAAACTCCAAAAAATCTCCCATTTTTAAACGTTCTTTAGAGTCCACTTCTTCTGGAAAACGATCTAATAAAAAAGGAGAAATATCTAAAAATCCAAAATGGTTGTTATGTGTAACCATATATTTTAAAAGTTCTATATAAAGGAGATCACTTTGTTTCATCGTATTTTTGTTTTAAAAGAACTAATTTACAAGGAATTAATACCAATTGACCTTTGAAATCGATATAAGAGCTTGTTTAAACTCACTACTTCCTGTAATCCAAAATTTTAAGAACTTG
>WTKB01000054.1 GCA_011524575.1 Aquimarina sp. | reverse complement strand
ATGAATTGGAATCGAAATATACTAACTGATAGTGGTGGTTATCAGGTATATTCTCTTTCTGGAAGACGTAAAATTAAAGAAGAAGGTGTGAAGTTTAAATCTCATATTGATGGATCGTACCACCTTTTTACTCCAGAAAATGTAATGGAGATTCAACGCTCTATAGGAGCGGATATTATTATGGCTTTTGATGAATGTACTCCTTACCCTTGTGAATACAATTATGCTAAGAGAAGCATGCATATGACACACAGGTGGCTTGATAGATGTATTAATCATCTGGGAAAAGTACCTGAAAAATATGGACACAAACAAGCATTTTTCCCCATTGTACAAGGAAGTACTTACAAAGATCTGCGTAAAGATTCGGCTAAATATATTGCTGATACCAATTGTTTTGGTAATGCCATTGGTGGGCTTTCTGTAGGAGAACCTGCACCAGAGATGTACGCAATGACAGATATTGTTACCAGTGTACTACCAAAAGAAAAGCCTAGATACTTAATGGGAGTTGGTACACCAATAAATATTCTTGAAAATATTGCACTTGGTATAGATATGTTTGATTGTGTAATGCCTACTAGAAATGCTCGTAATGGTATGTTATTCACAGCCCATGGAAGTATTAATATAAAAAATAAAAAATGGGAAGATGATTTCTCGGAAATTGACCCAATGGCAATTACATGGGTAGATACTGCTTATAGCAAAGCCTACCTTAGACATCTTTTTACAGTAAACGAACTTTTAGGGAAACAAATAGCCACAATACACAACTTAGGGTTCTATCTTTGGTTAGTGCGTGAAGCTAGAACTCACATTATTAAAGGAGATTTCTTAGAATGGAAAAATAAAATGGTCGTTCAGATGGACAAAAGACTGTAAAGTATGATGCTAATTATTTTTTAAAATCAGTGATATTCGATGCTAAAAATTTTAGATAGATATATTTTAAAACGTTATTTGGGTGCTTTTATAGTACTTTTGATACTGTTTATTCCAATTGGAATTCTGGCAAATTTGGCAGAAAAAATTGATAATATTTTAGATAATGACCTTGGTTTTTGGCAAGTCACAGAATATTACCTAAATTTTACGGTATATTTTGCTAATCTTTTGTTTCCTTTACTATTATTTATATCAGTAATATGGTTTACTTCAAAGATGGCGAACCAAACTGAGGTAATTGCTATTCTAAGTTCAGGAATATCTTTCAACCGCTTTTTACGCCCATATCTTATAGGAGCTACTATTGTAGTAATTACGGCTCTAGGTTTTGGAATGTTTATCGTTCCTAAGGCTAGTAAGTTTTACAATGAATTTAACTACCAATATTTAAAAAGCTCTAGAAAACGAAATAAAAATAAACTAACCGAAAATTTATACCGTAAAATTAGCGACAGCGAATACATCTATGCACATACTTTTTTTCCAAAAGATAGAGTTGCTAAGAAATTCACTTTAGAGGGTTTTGATGGAAATAAGCTCAAATATAAAATTTCAGCATCTAAACTTAAATACAGTGCTAAAGATTCTATATTTCAACTCACAGATTACGTATATCGAACCCTTAAAGATTCTGGAGATGTTATTGTTACTAAAAAAAAACATGATACGATTTTTAACTTTAATATCGATGCACTTACCCCTGTTTCCTATGTTGCAGAAACATTAACCTACAATGAACTTAATGAATTTATAGCTCGTGAAACATTAAAAGGTTCTCCCGATATAAACCGCTATAAAGTAGTGGCTTATAAAAGATGGAGTTTACCAATATCTGTATATATTTTAACCATTATTGCTGTTGCTGTTTCTTCTATGAAAAGACGTGGAGGTATGGGAGCAAATCTTGCTTTTGGGTTGTTAATTGCCTTTGGATTTATTTTTTTTGATAAAGTTTTTGGGACTATGGCAAGTCAGTCCGATTTTTCTCCTATAATCGCAGTATGGTTTCCTAATGCTATTTTTTGTCTTTTAGCCTTATACTTGCTTAAAGTTGCACGTAGGTAAATTTAAAGTTAAGGGCTTGTTTAAAGGTGTTAACTTTATGTAATACAAAATTTTAAGAACTTATATCACTTTAAAAAAGATTTACATATCTGTAGGTATATGCATCATTTAAAAGTAACCCAAAACCTTAAACTTTTGAATTACAATTCGTATTCAGTTTAAACAAGCTCTAAACAAGCTCTTAAAAAGGAGTGCAAACTTTTTTTTATATTTGCAAGTACGCATTTTAAAAAAAGTGTTGTTTCAAAGCTCTAAATAAATTTAATTTATTATCTTTTTGATGCTTTAAAATACCTACTAAAATATGCTATTTGTTCTGTGATAATTTTAAGAAACTTACGCAATTATTTTATACATAGAAGAAGTACATTAATATAAATCAAAAAATACAACAGTTCACCTATTTATAAAGGTGGCATTAACTTTTTTAGATGGAATATTTAGATTTCGAGTTACCGATTAAAGAATTAAAAGAGCAGCTTGGAAAAGCTTGCGATATAGGTACACAAAGTGATGTTGATGTAACAGATACCTGTCAACAAATTAAAGACAAACTCAAAAAGACTCAAGAGGAAATTTATAAGAATCTTACACCATGGCAACGTGTACAGCTTTCCAGACATCCTTCTCGTCCTTATACCTTAGAATACATAAAAGCACTTTGTAAAGATACTTTCATAGAGCTTCATGGTGATCGTAATGTAAAAGACGATAAAGCTATGATTGGTGGGCTTGGTAAAATAGGAGATCAAACTTATATGTTTATTGGACACCAAAAAGGACATAATACCAAAACACGTCAGTATCGTAATTTTGGAATGGCTAACCCAGAAGGATACCGAAAAGCACTACGTCTTATGAAAAGTGCAGAGAAGTTTAATATTCCCGTAGTTTGTTTTGTTGACACGCCAGGAGCTTACCCAGGACTTGAAGCTGAAGAGCGAGGACAAGGTGAAGCCATTGCTCGTAATATTTACGAAATGTGCCAACTCGAAGTGCCTATTATTGTTTTTATTATAGGTGAAGGAGCGAGTGGGGGAGCTTTAGGTATTGGTGTAGGTGATAAAGTACTAATGCTTGAAAATACTTGGTATTCTGTGATTTCTCCTGAATCCTGTTCTTCTATTTTGTGGAGAAGTTGGGAGTATAAAGAGCAAGCAGCCGAAGCATTAAAGCTTACTGCTACCGATATGAAAAATCAGAATTTAATTGATGAAATCATAAAAGAACCTTTAGGTGGTGCACATTCTGATCCTGATAAAACATTTAAAATCATTCAAGATAAAATTATTTCTGAATACAATCATTTAAAACAACTTTCTATAGATACACTCATTACAAATCGTATTGAGAAATACGCTAATATGGGAGTGTATAATGAAAATCCTGCTCCTGTTAAGGTGAAAAAAGCAGATGCTGAATCTGAAAAAACACAAGAGCAAAAAGACGAAAATATTCAGTAATTAAAGTACATAGAACGAATTGCACTAAAGAATATTAAAGAATTTTTCTCTTTCGAACAGCTTATATTTGCACAAGTTCTTAAATAATATCAATTAATCTTTGAAATAGATAGTAATTATATTACTTATCTTTCAAAGATTAATTGATATACAATGGCTATTATGCTACTACTTATCGATTCTTCCTCATTATTTGTGTATTATTAGACGATGATGATCTGCTGGAAGATTGGTCACTTAAACTACGCTGTCTTTGAATTAAAGGCTTACTGAAACTAGCACCGAGTTTAACTAATGGTGTATCACTTTTTTTAGGTGTAGTTATTTCCCATTTTCCATCTTCGGAGATACGCCCCTCTTTACCTCTAATATCTTTTAAATCCATAATCATTTCTCTTTTTTCCAAAATAGCTGTTAGAAGTTCAATATAATTATCACAAAGCGTTGCTCTTACTTCGTTAATTTCTAAATCTGTGTTTTGAGATAAACTATTTTTATATTCTAGGGCTTTAGTCAAAAGATCACTAACCTCTTCTGTACTGGAGTCTTTATAATATTCTAAAAATTTCTTTTTTAAAATTTCTTTTTTCTCAAGTTCACTTTCTGTTGTATTTTCTAATGTAATTTGGTTTAAATATGTTAAAAACAGTTCTGAGACTTTTCTAATATCCTCAGGTGCATTTTCAAGTATTTTTTGTGTAAAAGTAATTCTTTCCTCCAGAGAGTTTTGTTGATCTAAATCTTTTGTTTTTTGATTTTCAATAACAAACCTAAGATCTAAATCTAAGTAATAGGCTTCGATTAATGGCAACCAATATTCTGTTGGGCCAAAACGATTTAATTCTATTAATGGATCACTAAGCCCTAAAATCAAAACTCCTTGTCGATCTGCTTCGGCCCGAGAATTAAGTTCTTCTTGTTCAAGTATCTCTTTTGCCGCCTGTAATAATCTATCTACATCAGCTGGAGATAATATCTTTTCCATGGTTTTACATGCTCCAGTGTCCTCATTACCTAATTCTTTTGAGGTACCTCTAAGTTGATATGCTCCAGAAGGCAGAACTGTTATCGTTACATCTGTTCTTACTTTTACCTCCTTATTAGATTCTATATCATAACTTTGTGTGTTTAACGTAAAGGTTGCCCCATCTAGTGGATTATTTCCTTTTCGTAATTTTAAAGATTTTAGAAAATTATTTTTTTTAGAACTAAACTCCACAGGTTTAAATTCTGTAAGTTTTTTTAATTGTTCTATTTCATTTTTTCTAGA
>WTKB01000230.1 GCA_011524575.1 Aquimarina sp. | reverse complement strand
TAAAAGCCTCTTTCTTTTTGAAGTTTTTCGTATGCTTTTTGTACAGATCTAAATTTCTCTTCAGCACCTTTAATTAAGTGTTCTGGGAGATGTTGAAGTTTATCTGGATGGTATTTTTTTACCATAGTACGATAAGCTTTTTTAATTTCTGGAATAGTAGCATCTGGTTCTAGTTCTAGTATAGTATAAGCGCTTTCTACTTTTTCTGTAGAAGCAAACATTGCTCTAATACTCTCAAAATCTTTATATTTTATTTCAAAGATATTTCCAATATCAGAAATTAAACGCAGTTCTGCATTAGAAACCTGTCCATCCGAATTTGAAATACTAAAGAGAAAGTGTAAAATTTGTAACCTAGAATGGTATTGCGTACGGTTTTTAATATATTCTGCAATTTCTTTTTTACTTAATTTTTGATTTTTAACTACATAGTTGAACTTTTTGAAAGTTTCATTAGCCTTTTCCTTACCATAGGATTCCACAAAATAGCGACGTACGTAATCGAGTTCAGCAGCATTAACTTCTCCATCTGCTTTGATAACTAAAGAGGATAAGGATAACAGTTTAAGTTCAAAATCAAAAGAGTTTATATTTCTAGATTGTGCTTCCTCAGTATCCGAAAATCCACGGCCAAAAGCTTCTGAAGAGCGTTTGATTTTTTCTTTGTTTCTATCAAGGAAATATCCGACAATAAAACCTAGAAAAACTCCTACAACGCTTCGGTACATCATAAATCCAGCGATACTCAATATAAATTTCCACATAATCTTAAATGCTTTCTTAATAATTATTATTTCTCTTGGGCGAATTTTGTTCCAAAACTACACTTTTATATTTTTAAGACCTTCAAAGTTTTAAAATCTTGTAATTTTGTATCTTTGAATAACTTTAAATCTTAACAATTATGTATCCAGAAGAAATAGTAAAACCAATGAAATTAGACCTTCTAAATAATGGTTTCGAAGAGCTTTTGACCGCAGATCAGGTAAATGCAACTCTAAAATCAGAGGGAACCGTTCTTTTAGTTGTTAATTCGGTATGTGGGTGTGCAGGAGCAAATGCTAGACCTGCTGCCAAAATGGCATTAAAAAATGAAGCTACTCCCGATAAAGCAGTTACTGTTTTTGCAGGAGTAGATAAAGAGGCTGTAGATGCAGCTAGAGCACTTATGTTGCCATTTCCTCCTTCTTCACCGTGTATTGCACTTTTTAAAGGTGGAGAGCTTGTTCATATTATTGAAAGACATCACATCGAAGGAAGATCAGCAGAACTTATTGCGGAAAACTTAGTAGGTGCTTTAAATGCTCACTGTTAAATTAGCTCTTAGTTTTTTTAATTTTAATGAATCAAATTAAGCACTTTTGAGTCTTTTCTCAAAAGTGCTTAATTATTTGTACTATTTATATTTGTTATAAATTCAATGCTTCACTTTTATTAAAAAACATGTATTTTTGATGCCAATATGATTCAGCGTTTTTTCTCTTTTGTATTATCTTCATTATTCCATGCAGTTTTTGCAATACTCCTTATTATTTTTCATGGATTACAAGTTGTTACACATCGATGTATTTCTTTAAAGGCACAGCAAAAGGTGGTTCATGTATTAAACTTTATGATTCTTAAAGCGCTTCATATTTTAGGTACTTCTCAAAAATTTATTTGTGAGATAGATCTTCCAAAAAATGTTCCTTTACTCATTGTGTCTAATCATCAAAGTATGTTTGATATTTCAATGATTTCATGGTTTCTACGAGAAAAAAATCCACTTTTTGTATCTAAAAAAGAGTTAGGAAAAGGAATTCCAAGTATTTCATACAATTTAAGGCATGGAGGTTCGATACTTATAGATCGTAATAACCCAAGGCAAGCTATAAGGGAAATTAGCAATTTTGGACAAAAATTAGAGAAAGAAGCTTTAACAGGTGTTATTTTCCCAGAAGGAACACGAAGTAGAGATGGGAAACTTAAGAAATTTAATACTACTGGGTTAAAGGTATTAATTTCAAAGATGCCAAGTGGTTATATCATTCCAGTAACAATAAATAATAGTTGGAAAATTGCACCTAATGGTAATTTCCCCTTGGGTATAGGTAGTCGTTTAGAATTAAAAGTTCATGAGCCTGTTAAAATAGCTCATCATAAAATAGATTATTTATTAGAACACACAAAAAACACTATAGAAAAGTCTATATATTAATTTTTTAAAAATACAGCTTATGGCTCTAAATAATGTAAGGCTAGAAGTTATGAAACTTCTAGAGCGTAAAATAGATCATTACGTCGATACTTTTTTAATTCCTATAGATACGGTTTGGCAACCCACAGATTTTTTACCAGATTCACAAAATCCTGATACTTTTTTATCTGAAGTAAAAGAACTTCGTGAACTTGCTAAAGAACTTCCTTACGATTTTTGGGTTGTACTTGTTGGTGATACCATCACTGAAGAAGCTTTACCAACCTATGAGTCTTGGCTTATGGATGTAGAAGGAATTAATCAACATGAGAAAAATGGAGATTACTGTGCAGAAGGTGGGGGTAATGGATGGTCAAAATGGGTGCGTTACTGGACCGCTGAGGAAAATCGTCATGGCGATGTTTTAAATAAGTATTTATATCTTTCTGGGAGAGTAAACATGAAAGAGGTAGAACGTACTACGCAATATCTAATCAGTGATGGTTTTGATATTGGAACTGATAGAGATCCTTACAAAAACTTTGTTTACACAAGTTTTCAAGAGTTAGCAACAAATATTTCTCACAACAGAGTAGCTAAATTGGCAAAAAAATACTCTAATCCGTTACTTTCCAAGATGTGTAAAATTATTGCAGGTGATGAGATGCGTCACTTTAATGCTTACAGTACATTTGTCAAAGAAATTTTTGAGGTTGATCCTAGTGAAATGATGCTTGCTTTTTCTGATATGATGAAAAATAAAATTGTAATGCCTGCTCATTTTTTAAGAGAAACTGGTGGAGAAATTGGTTCAAAATTTGAGGATTTTTCGGTTTCTGCACAAAAATTAGAAGTATATACTTCTCAAGATTATGTAGATATTATGTCTCGACTTATTGGAAAATGGGATATAGAACATTTAACAGGTCTTAATGATCAAGCAGAAAAAGCACGAGACTATATCATGAAGCTTCCATCAAGAATGCAACGTATTAGTGAACGACTAGTCTTACCTGATGAAAGTCCAAAATTTAGTTGGGTACTTCCTAAAAAATAAAATAATTATTCCAGCTGGTTTCCTGTTTTTGAATTTTAGATGATTATAAATCAGTTTATTATAAAAATACTATTTTGCACTTACTTCATAGAAATAGAAGACTTCGTCAGAACGAAGCAATACGATCGCTTGTTAGAGAAAATCATTTAACTCCGCATGATTTTCTCGTACCTTTATTTATTTGCGAGGGTAAGGGTATTCGTCAGGAAATTTCATCAATGCCTGGTTATTTTAGGTATAGTTTAGATCTAATTACTAAAGAGGTACAGTTTCTTTGGAGTTTAGGTTTAAAGTCTGTGCTTGTTTTTGTCAAAGTAGCAGATCATCTAAAAGATAACAAAGGTACAGAAGCTTATAATTCTGATGGATTAATGCAGCGTGCAGTTAAAACAATAAAAGATGCTGTTCCAGAAATGCTTGTAATGACTGATGTTGCTTTAGATCCCTATTCGAGTTATGGGCATGATGGTATTGTACACCACAATCAAATACTTAACGACCCAACTGTAGAGGTGTTGGCTAAAATGTCACTATCACATGCTAAAGCTGGTGCTGATTTTGTAGCACCAAGTGACATGATGGATGGTAGAATAAAAGCGATACGTAATACCTTGGAACAAGAGGGGTTTATTAATACAGGTATTATGAGTTATAGTGCGAAATACGCATCTGCTTTTTATGGTCCTTTTCGAGATGCTCTTGATTCTGCACCTGGTTTTGGTGATAAAAAAACCTATCAAATGGATTTTGCTGGTGGTGCAAAAGAAGCTATCTTAGAAAGTATCCGTGATCAAAATGAAGGTGCTGATATTTTAATGGTAAAGCCTGGAATGAGTTACTTGGATATTTTATCAGAGGTAAGTAAATCGGTTTCAATACCTGTTGCTGTCTATCAAGTAAGTGGAGAGTATGCGATGCTTCAAGCAGCACATCAAAAAGGATGGTTAGCTATTGATAAAGTAATGTATGAAAGTTTAATTGCTTTTAAAAGAGCAGGCGCACAAATGATTGCCAGTTATTTTGCTATTGATTTTGCAAAAAAATATAATCTTTAAATGTATTGTAGTATCTATTTATCTTAGATGTTAATCGATAAAGATTATTAATTTTTTAGGTTAATTTCTAAGATTAAATACTATTACAGGTGTTCACTTCATTAAAATTAGTTAAATTAGCTTTACTAAAATATCTTATTATATAATGTTCTTACTTATTGTCTATGGTTTTGTATCCATACTTTTCTCTTTTTTATGTTCTATTTTAGAAGCTGTTTTATTAAGTATAACTCCTAGTTTCATTAATTTAAAAGCAGAAGAAGGAAAATCGTATGTTGATGCCTTAAAAGTTCTTAAAGATGACGTTGATAAACCTTTAATTGCAATTTTAACACTTAATACCATAGCTCATACTGTAGGGGCTATTTTGGTAGGAGTACAAGCAAAAGTCGCTTATACAGAACTTTACGGAAACCAAACTTCAACACTATTTGGAATCCCTTTTAGTGAGGATCTTATGGTTGGAGTAGTTTCCACAATTATGACCATTTTTATTCTTGTCATTTCTGAAATTATTCCTAAAACTATTGGAGCAACTTATTGGAAATCTTTAGCAAATTTCACAACAAAAGCACTCAATGCACTGATTTTTCCATTAAAATGGACAGGTATTCTTTGGATTTTACAACTTACTACTAAGCTTATTGGGAAATCAGCACATGTAAACCACATGAGTAGAGAAGAATTTGTGGCCATTACAAATGCTGCAGGTGAAGATGGTGCTATTAAGGAAAATGAAACAGCCGTGATTCGTAATTTATTAGCTTTTAAAAATATTAAAGCTAAAGATATTATGACACCTTTTACAGTTGCTGTGATTGAAGATGAAAATGTTAGTTTAGAAGAATTTCATAATCAGCACAAAAATCTGAAGTTTTCTCGTATTCCTGTTTTTAGAGAAAAGTCTCATAATATTACAGGTTTTGTACTCAAAGATGCTGTTTTAGAAGGTATTGTTGAAAATCAAGGGCATAAATTACTAAGTGATATTAAGCTTGAAATCATGATGGTAGATGCCGAACAACATATTCCTGAACTCTTTGATTATTTGGTAAAAAATAAAGCACATATCGCCATTGTTGTTGATGAATTTGGAAATATGATCGGTCTTATTAGTATGGAGGATATTATTGAAACGCTATTAGGGCTAGAGATTATGGATGAGAGTGATAATATTGCTGATATGCAGCTATTAGCTCGTAAAAATTGGGAGCTTAGAGCAAAAAGATTGGGTATCTTACCTATTCAAGACTCCGAGGAAGACGAAAACAAGAACAACACTACCTCTCCAGAATCAAATGTTTCATCTTCAAAAGAATCTAAAAAAACAGAGTAGTTTTTCGTGAAACTTATTTACATTACAAGTACCCATCCTTTATATGAGGAATTATTAAACCTTCGGATAATTACTTTTTTTAATGAATTTTATAATGCCAGAGATTTAGTTTTAGATGTATATGAATCAACAGCCCTTCATGTGGGCTGTATTACTTCAGAAAATCAGCTTGTAGGTTGTGGAAGGTTACATATTGATGGTGCTAAGGCTATTATATCTCAAATGGCTGTAAGAGATCTGTTCCAGAAAAAAGGAATTGGAAAACTGATGTTAGCATGTTTATTAGAAAAATCTATTAAATTAAAAGTTCATCAAGTAGAACTTTCTGCAAGAGTAACCGCATTAGATTTTTATAAAAAAATGGGTTTTGAAGGTATAGGTGAAATATATCCTTCAAAAAAGACGGGAATCCTTCATTTAAAAATGAGAAAAATTCTTATTGATAACTAGGTGCTTAGAGCTTGTTTAAAGGCACTACCTCCTATAAGCCAAAACCTTAAATAAGCTCTTATCAAGATTGAATACTATTAAAAGCATCTTTAAAATGTTGAATATTATGTGTGTCTTTTTTAATAATAACTCCTATAATATCAAATCTTACCTCAAGGTCTATATCGTGGCTTAGAACATATGTATTGGCAACCTTTATAATATTTTTTATTTGATTAGGAGATACAAAAGATTGTGGTGTTCCAAAAAAAGCATTTCTCCGAGATTTTACTTCTACAATAATCAGTTCCTTTTTGTAGCTAGCAATAATATCAATTTCTGATCTTCTGTAACGATAGTTTGTCTCTAGAATTTGATACCCTTTGTTTTTTAAGAAATTTATTGCAATTAATTCTCCTTTTTTTCCAAGTTCATTATGTATTGCCATTTACTTTTTTAATACAAATTAAATAATTTCAATGTATAATTGATGTAAGAGCTTGTTTAAATTCACTACTTCCTGTAATCCAAAATTTTAAGAACTTGGATCACTTAAAAAAGATTTACATATCTCGATATGTGCATCATTTAAAAGTAAACAAAAACCTTAAACTTTTGAATTACAGTTTGTATTCCCTTTAAACAAGCTCTTAAACAAGCACTAAGGCATATAATTGTAACATTAATTTATTGAATTTTATTTTAAGCAATGTCTTAAAATTCATTTCAGATCTTATAAATATGTTTTTTGTCGAAAAAAAATATTGTTTTATCTATATTTTTAGGTCATTTTTTTTTATATTGTTGAAATATTAATAACATAATTTCCTTTTTGTTATTGAATATTTAAATAATTGGATTATAAATTATTAACTAAGTATTTTAATATGTTCGTAAAACTATTTAAAATCTGGTCTTCAAAGAAAAACTTAGCTATTTTTCTCTTGATGTGCTCTCAAACGTTATTGTGGGCACAAGATCAGTACACTCTTAATGGAGTGGTAACTATTGAAGCCTACCAAGAGCCCGCTGTAGGTGTAACTATTTTAATTAAAGGAACAGATACAGGTACTGTAACTGATTTTGATGGAAACTATAGTATTGATGTTTCTTCTGGTGATATTCTAGAGTTTTCGTATTTAGGTTTTAAAACAGAAACGATTATTATATCAGGGCAGAAAAGTCAAGATGTTATCTTATTAGAAGACACATCGGCGTTGGAGGAAGTAGTTGTAGTAGGATATGGTACTCAGAAAAAGAAAACAGTAACCTCTTCGATATCAAAAGTATCAGGAGAAACTCTCAAAAATACAAAAGTAGCTCGTGTGGAAGACGCCTTGGTAGGTCGTGTTTCTGGGGTACAAATTTCAGCTGCTAATACAGAGGCTGGTGGAGATCCTCAAATAAAAGTACGTGGTGTGGGATCTATTACTGGAAACTCAAACCCTTTAATTGTTGTAGATGGAATTCCTTTAGGTACCGATTCTGATATTTTAGGAACTATAGACATGAACAATGTGAAATCTGTAGATGTTCTAAAAGATGCGTCTTCTGCGGCTATTTATGGTTCTCGTGGTGCAAATGGGGTAATTTCTATTACCATGAAAGAAGGTGTTGTTGGAGAACCTGTATTTACCTATGATACTTTTTTAGGTACAAAATGGGTACCTCATAATGATGGCTATACAGGAACAATAGGTAGTCATTTAAATTATTTAGATCAGGTTAAAGCAGGTTTAGAAAGTGAAACAGACGCAGATATCATTGCTGATCTTACGGAAAAATTAAATACGGGATATGCAAATATGGCAGCTGCACAAGTAATTGCAGATGCATCTGGTGGAGAGACCAATTGGCAAGATGTAATGATGCCAGGTGGAGTGATTAAAAGTCATACATTTTCTGCCTCTGGTGGAACTGAAGCTTCTAAATATTCTGCATCTGTAGGGTATTTACATGACGAAGGTGTACTATTAGAAGATGATTTTAAAAGATATAATGCTTCTATTAATTTTGATTCTAAGACCAAGAATAAAAAAGTGAAATTTGGGGCTAAAATTAGAGCAAATTTAACGGATCAGAAACGAGCTACAGATTTATACCAATTATTACGTCAGGCTTCATATAACCCTACTTATATCACCGAAGATTTATTACCATATATAAATACATTAGGAGAAAATAGTAGAGGTGTAATTGATTTTACCGAAACTGAAGTGGGTGATTATGCACTTGAAAGAATGTTTGACCATATTTGGGATTACGGTACAGATGAAAATGGGGTAAGAGATGGGTCAATAGTTTTAAATCCAGAACAAACAGGTAATTTATCATTGAATACCACAGGAGATAACAGTGCACTTGCTAAAGCTTTGGAGCGTAACCGTACCAAAGAACAATCTACGGTAAATGCCAGTGCTTATCTGGATTTTAAATTAGCTAAAAATTTAAACTTCAAACAGCGTGTAACGGGTGAGGCTCGTAATACTATCGATCGTGATATTAGAAGCACATTATTCCACCAAAATGGATCTGCTCGTGCAGAAAGAGATGAGCGTTCTAGGACAAGAAAAATGTTTACGGTAGAATCTACTTTGAGATTTAAAGAAGAGTATGGAAAACATAATATTGATGCCATTGCAGGTTATGAGTATAACAAGTGGTTCTACACAGATCATGATACAGATGCTATAGGTTTTGAAGATGATACTACTACAGCTATTTCATTAGCTCATCTAGATACCAATACTTCTACTCGATTTGGAGAAGATATTTTGGTATCGTACTTTGGGCGTTTTACTTATGATTTTGATGATAAGTATTTATTACAGACCTCTATTCGTACAGATGGAAGTTCTCGTTTTGGACGAGATACAAAATATGGGGTTTTTCCAGCTGTTTCTGTAGGTTGGATTGCTTCTAATGAGTCTTTCTTATATGATAGTGAAGTGATATCTAATTTAAAATTAAGGCTTAGTTATGGTCTTACAGGTTCTAACAGTATCGATAATGATGTTTTTCAATCTTTGTATAGATATCAAACAACATTATCTCCAGTAAGTTATGCGGGATTAAGTGGTACTAAAGATACTACTGTTGCTAATTCTAATTTAGGATGGGAGAGTTTGGTTGAATACGATTTTGGTTTAGATGTAAGTTTACTTAATAATGCGATAAACGTTACTGCAGATTATTATAACCGTACCAGTAAAGATTTAATACTTGATATGCCTATTGCTTCTGCTTATGGTGTTGCAACTTCCCTTCAAAATATTGGAAAGGTAGAGAATACAGGTTTTGAATTAGAAGTAAATTCTAACATTTATAATAGAGGTGATTTTTCTTGGAGTACAACAGGAACAATAACCACTAATGAAAATCAAGTACTAGATTTTGGAGGTGCAGATCAATTAATTTCAAGAATCGAAGATGCTAAAAGACCAACAGAATTTTTAACTCAAGTAGGAGGACCTATTAGTACATTCTATGGCTATGTATATGATAAAGAAATCCCATTACATTATTTAGATAATCCTTTTGTTACTATTAATGGGCAAGCACAACGTGTGTATGTAAAAGATTTGAATGGTGATGGTATTTTAAACTCAGATGACCGTACCGTTTTAGGAGATCCATACCCTGATTTTATTTGGAGTTTGAGTAATAACTTTACTTATAAAGATTTTGACTTTAGCTTTATGTTCCAAGGTTCACATGGAGCACAAGTAAGAGTTTCAGATTTAGAGTATTTGAAAAATGAATTTAAGTCAGGTTTAGATGTGGAAACAGATGTTACCGATACGTTTAATATTACAAATCTTGAAGACTCTGAATTTATTAAGAAGCGTTATTTTACTTCAGATCATATTCAGGATGCCTCTTATGTAGCACTTAGAAACATCAATCTAGGGTATACCTTCCCAAGTGATTTGACCGATCGTTTAAAGATATCAAGATTAAGATTGTATGTGACGGGTGAAAACTTGTTGTACTTGACAGATAGTGGCTATTTTGGATTTAACCCAGAAGGAACTATGAACTATACGAGTCGTAATGCTAATACTCCAGTAACCGCAGGTTATCAAAGAACAGGTTCACCAATTCCGAGAACTATTACTATGGGGTTAAATCTTAAATTTTAATACACAACAAACATGAAAAAAACGCGTATACAAAATATAATTTTAGCAGCACTCGGAATAGGTATATGTACGAGTTGCTCCATTGACGACTTAAGTCCTTCAAATCCTAATGAATCCGTATTTGCTAGTGCAGAGTCTTTAGTAATTGGTACCTACGATGCGTATCAAAAAATTCCTGCTAATGAATACTTAATAACAGAATTGCGTTCAGATAATATGGATTCTGATAGTGGTGATGGGGATTTAGGAAATATACAATCCTACAGAATCACAGCTGATATGGGAGAAGCCGCAGATTACTGGACCAATAACTATTCTGTAATTTTAAATGCTAATAAAGTACTACAGTTGGTTGCTGATGGTGAGGAAGTAGATGATCAGTTTATAGGTGAAGCCTATTTCATGAGAGCTTTATCACATTTTAATTTAGTGCGTAATTTCTTAAACATCCCTTATGTAGATCAGGTAATGGATGAAACTACAGACGTTACTAAGCTAGATTTTGCTCAACAAACCCCTGAAGAAACCTACGAAGATATTATTGCTGATTTTCTTTTAGCAAAAGAATATTTAGGTACTTACAGTGAAAAAAATAGAGCTAATGCAGGAGCAGCTAGTGCCTTTCTTGCTAAAGCTTATATGAGTCAACCTGTACCAGATTATGCTCTTGCTAAAGCAGAATTAGATCTTTTAGCAGTTGAAGATAATACTTATGGGTATGCTTTGGAAGAATCCTATACTGATATTATTCAGTCAGGTAACAGTAATGAGTTAAATAATGAAATTTTATTTGCGATTACTTACGACGGATCGACTGCAGTAACTTCAGGAGTACGTTTTGAAGATCAAGTAGAGGGTGATGCTCAAGGATTTTCTTATGCGATGTCTAAAAATGGACGTGCTGGTGGAATGGTTTATACAGATGATTTATTAAATCATTTTCTAGATATTACTGTAGAGCCTGTGCGTGGATCTAATCCACTAGGTACTTCCGCTGTTTATAGGTATGAAGCTACAGAAGGAAAGTATTTTGGGAATAAGTATTATGATGGAACAGATGATACTTCTGAAATTGATTTTGTGGTACTTCGTTATGCCGATGTATTGTTATTACATGCAGAAGCGATAATGGCAGGAGCAGAATTTACGGATGATCTTGATGCGATTGCTTCTTATAATATGGTAAGAAATAGAGCGGGTGTTGAAGAACTAGCAACGGATGGTACTGCAATACTTTCCAAAGAAGATCTATTATTAGAGCGTCGATTAGAGCTTTCTTTTGAGAATCATCGAATTTATGATTTGAATAGATTTGGAATGACAACAAGTATTTTGACGGAATTTTCAAATAATTATGGGTATAATTTTGAGTCACATCATGCGTATTTGCCTATTCCTCAAAGAGAAATTGATCTTACACAAGGTTTTTATGTGCAAAATGATGGGTATTAACAGCTAAAATGAAGATGATGAGAAAGATTTTAGAAAATTCAAGAGTTTTAAAATATGGTGCATTGGCACTAGGGGTTGCCTTTATAGGTTTGGTGTCTTGTGAAGAAAATGAATTACCAGGAGTAGGAGATCTTATCGACTTAAACCCTCCTGTAGCAGAGTTTGGAGAAGTGATGTCTAGTTGCGATTATTTAATCTATTCATTAGTTAATAAATCGACAAGTTCCACTGATTTTAAGTGGGAAATTCCAGATGGTGTCACCTTACTTACCGAAGATACGGATGATTTAGCAGCTTTAGAGAATGAAGATATTCTTGTTCAGTTTCCTGCAACGGGATCTTATGAGTTTACTTTAACTTCTTCGGATAAAAATTTAGTAACCAATTCGATTACTAAAACTATTGAAATTGAAGATGTTGAGGCAGAACCTGCTGTTCCTTCATATGCCAGTGAGCAAATTGCGGATGAAGAAGGCGGTGATTCCATTCTATTTACATTAACCAATACTTCCATTAATTCGTGTAATAGTTTTGAATGGATGTTGCCAGAAGGCATGTCTTTAAATAATCCTGCCGAAGGAGATGCGATTTATAGTTTAACAGACGATGAAATTGTAGTGGTCTTAGATGCTTTTGGTTCTTATGACGTTTCGGTGACGGGTAACAATATTAAAGGAGAGCCTACAACAGTAGTACAAACTTTAGAAGCAGAAACTGGAAAGACAGAGCCTATACTGGTTAATCCTTCATTGGAGAAAGATAATGACGAGAATACAGGGGCTTTTGGATGGACAAATACAGCTGTAGGTCAAGTGCCTTTTAACACCACTTCATCGGTTAATGACGGAGCTAACGCATTGAAATTCTCTAAAAATGAAGCCATGACACTTTATCAGGAAGTAGATGTATTTGAGAATACCGAATATAAACTGGATTTCTTTTATGCGATGAAGAAATTTGGAGATAGTGGTCAAACAGGAGCTATTCAAGTGCGAGTACTTAATGACGGTGGTTATGACTCGCCTGAAGCTTTAGTTGTTCCAGAAAACAATATAACACTTAGCCAAGATATATGGATTGTGGAATCAGGAGGAAGTAAAGATTATAATTTTGCTTCGGTTACTTTTAATTCAGGAAGTAATACTAAAATTAGTTTAGTATTTAGAGGGATTAATAATAGTGACCCTCAAGTACAGGTGCCATATACTACATCTGGTTCTGATAAGCCAGAAAATACTACTTATCCTGTAAGTTTTTCAAATGCAGCTTCTGATGGTTTAATTGATAATATCAGTCTCAAACTAAATGAGTAGTTCGAATAAACCACATTAAAAACCAAATTTTTAAAAGAAACTCTCGAAAACCTCACCCTTTCGAGAGTTTCTTCTTAAAATCCCAAAAATTCACAAAAAACAAAACACCCTATATGAAATTAAAAGGATTACGTTGGTACATTATAGGCCTCATCTGTATTGCGACCATGATTAACTATATCGACCGCTCGGCACTGGGTATTATGTGGCCAGCCATGCGGGACGATCTCGGTCTTACAGAGGACGATTATGCTTGGATTATTAATATTTTTACCATCACTTATGCGGCAGGTAAATTCATTTCAGGAGCGGTGTATGACAAAGTTGGTACTAAAATCGGATTTGTATTTTCCATCTTCTTTTGGTCGCTAGCTTCGGTGTTGCATGCGTTTACCAAAGGTTTGATGTCACTGGGTATTTTTAGAGGTGGTTTAGGAATTGCCGAGGCAGGAAATTGGCCTGGAGCAGTAAAAAGTAATGCGGAGTGGTTTCCACTCAAAGAGCGTGCCTTAGCTCAAGGAATCTTTAATGCAGGGGCTGCCATTGGTTCGATTATCGCTGCACCAACTATTGCCGAGCTTTATGGGGAGTACGGTTGGAAAATGACCTTTGTGATCATCGGGGTACTTGGATTTATCTGGATTGTCCCGTGGCTCATAGTAAATAAAAAACTCCCAAAAGACCACCCTTGGATTACCGATGAAGAGCGTGAGCATATCCTTTCTGGGCAACCCGCCGAGTCGGAATCTGACGAAGATTCTAAGCCTATGAGTTTAGGTGAGATTTTAAGTGCTAAAGAAGCTTGGGGCGTTTTGGCGGCTCGTTTCTTTATTGAACCTGTGTGGTGGCTCTTTGTATTTTGGATGCCGATTTATCTCAATAAAGAATACGACTTTAATGTCAAAGAAATCGGGTATTACGCTTGGATTCCTTATGTAGGAGCAGCTATTGGTAGTATTGCTGGCGGATGGTTTGTAAAACGATTACTCGCTAAATTAAATGTTGATAAAGCCCGTAAGCGCGTGATTGCTATTGGTTGCGGAATCATTTTCATTGCCATTTTAGGAGCGATTCTCTTTGCAGATTCCCCAGAAAAATTTGTGGCGTACGTGTTTGTAGTACTCTTCGGGTTTCAGTTCTCGATTAGTAACATCCAAACCATACCTAGTGATTTGTTAAAAGGACGCTCGGTAGGAAAACTCGCAGGACTCGCAGGAGCAGTAGGTGCGATATCGGTCATGATTATGAACTGGCTGATTCCAATCATTACCAAAACCTCATACACGCCTGCTTTTATCATCTTAGCTGTGATTGCACCACTAGCCGTACTCTCGGTATTCGTGCTTATTAAAGAAATTAAACCGATTCGGAGTTAATAATTGATTCAAGTGTTTATTTCAAACACGGCATTTTACAAAAGCGTTTTTCTTTTTAAAAGCGAGCAAAAGGTTGTTTGAGCTCGATAGGAGCGAGTTCTCTTTTGCGGTTACCGTAAAAAAGCCTTTTTTTAAACTTTTTTAGCAAAAAAAGTAAAACAAACCCAAACCTTGGGGGTAGAACCGAGCCTTTGAAGAAAATAACAATTATACCAATTGATCTTTGAAAACGATTTATTATATCGATTTTAAAGATTAATTGGTACTAGAGCTTGTTTAAACTTACTACTTCCTGTAATCCAAAATTTTAAGAACTTGGATCACTT
>WTKB01000165.1 GCA_011524575.1 Aquimarina sp. | reverse complement strand
ATATATACCCATATTTCACAAAATAATTTAACACAAAAAATAAATTAACAAAAAAAATACAAAAAATTAACTTAAAACCTACCTTATCACACAATCCTACATAATGATTTAATGAAAATTTTTCACCAAAGATATTCCTATATTTACTAATAAAAACGCCTAAAACTATATTAGATAAAACTAAAATCGTATAAATTAAAAAAACAGTATCAAACTCAATTAGATAGAGCTTATTTATAATATCTGAAAGGGGATAAAACCCAAAAAAAACCAACAAACTAAAAACATTAAAATGAAAGAAGTTTAATTTTTTTCTATTCTGTAAAAGATATAGAATCGTAATAATAATTAATATGACAAGTAAACCTGTTTTCAAAAGATCAAGGGGTGGGGTATGTTATGCGTTTTCTATTTGCTTTAATAATCGTTTGAGAGTTTCCATATTCGAATATCCAGATATACGGCAACGCTCCATTCCATTTACAGTAATTTGTTTTCTTTTTTGTTCATGCTTTAAATAATATTTACATTTAGCTAACAATTCTTGATTATCACCAAAATAAGCTGCCTCTTTATCTTCATTAAACAAATGTAGTAATTCTGAGGTTCTTTCTGAAAGCATAAAACCTCCACAAGCAGGAATCTCCATATTTCTTGATGTTTGCAAATCCTGATTCCATTTTCTTAAAAAACCAATACTAATTTTAAACACTCCTATAGCTTTACAGTATTCTTCAGAATACAAGCCATTAGTATCAATAATTAGGTTTTCATGAGCATTTTTATAATCATTCCATTTTCCCGTTCCAAAAACTTTAACAAGGATTCCATTTTGAGCTAAAAACAGTAAAGATTCACAGCGTTCTTTTTCCCAAAACCCAATAAAACCTACATCACAAGAATAACGTTTTCGCTTTTCATCACAAACAGTTCTTGGGTAGTGATAAGAAGCTTCGTAAGTATTATTAGTAAATATAACTTTTTGAGCCCCCATAGCATACATTGTATTTATGTATGGTGACTTATTTGTAATATGTATATCATATAGCTTAAATGCCTTCAAATAATTTTGACTTTGGTTGTGCCTTAGTGTCATATTATCAAGACTAAAATATATAATTTTCACATTAGGTTGCTTAGCTTTAATAAATTTTAAAGTAGCTGCTGATAAAATCAAACTTTTATCCACCCAAATGATATCATAAATATTTTGAGTAACTAATTTTCTTACTTTTAAGTTAATTTTCAAATCGTCAGGTAAGTGAATTGGTAAACCCCACCTAAATAGTTGATTATTTAGCTTGTAAAAAAAAGAAACTTTATACTCAATATTTAATTGATGAACTTCACTGCCTATTTTCTCTAAACACCAATGTCTGTGTAAAGCTGTATTACTCTGATTTTTAAAATTTCCTATGGATAGTATTTTCATTGTTCAGAAGCCATTAACTTATTGATATTTTCCATATAACGATTACCATAATCATCCCATGAAAAACCAGTTTGAACCCTTTCTAAAGCATATTTACTCATTTTTTTCAAAGCATCAGGGTTTTCATAACAAAATAAAATATATGCTTTTAAGGCTTCAACATCTCTAACTTTAAAAACAAATCCTTCTTTTCCTTGATCAGATACTAAATCTGCCCCACCAGTATTTTCTGAGCAAATTATAGGCAAACCACAAGCCATAGCTTGTGGTAAAACCATAGACAAGCCTTCTTCAATTGAAGCGTGAACGAAAACGGAACCTTGAGAATAATATTTATATAAATCAGATTGGTTTTTATGTCCTAAATACTTAATATTTGACGAGTTATATTTTTTTCTGATTTGCAAAGTCTCATCAGGTAAGCTTCCTAAATGTACTAGCTCTGAATTTGGCAAATTTAATTCTGTAAATGCTTTCAGTAAGTACTCAACCCCTTTACGAATCGTAAATCCACCTGCGTAAATTACTCTAAAAACCGAATCCTCTTTAGGTATTTTTTTAAATTGATTTAAGTTTACCCCATAATTATTTACAAGTAGCTTTTTTTCGGATATGCCATACTGTAAAAATGTACTGTATACAAATTTTGAAGGTACCGATATATAATCTGCTAACTCATATTCTTGTAATTCACGTTCCCATTGTTTATGATCTGGTGTAAATTTTAAATTATATTTTAAATATTCCTGTTTTAATATTTCCATTTGGTAGCTGTAATGACTACTTCCTCTTTCTAAAATTGTAATTATATTTTTAGATTTTGCTTCTTGAATCGCTTTTAAACTAGAACCACTCCAACCAATAAAAACATCGACTTGATCAATGTACTTTAAAATTGAAATCGCATGTTTATTTTGAATGTAATTATTGATTTTCACCCTTAGATTACCTGAAAATCTCCCAAATAAATACCTTCTAATAAATTCTAAAAATAAATTTGAATGAATTAAATCAGAAGGAATTCCCCATTTTTTTGTTATATACTTGGGGTAAGTAGTTATTAGTTTTTTAAGTACAAAATGCTTTTGAAATTGATAAGCTAAATCAAATGCATGAAACCTCCCTACAACTGAAACCACTATCTTCATTGAAATTTTATTTAAATTTATATGGTAAACTTACATAGCTGAATACATCTATAATATTCATTTGTAACATATTTAGAGATTTAGGAAAAATAATTAATAACATTAACACATCCATTAATATATAGCCAATAGTAAACCCCCCTATTCCAAACAAATGAGCACCTAATAATGCAACTAAAAGTGTAATTGAAGCATTTAACAAACTAAACTTAGAAATAATATAAGGCTGATCATATGCATTAAAGACTGTTAAAGATAACCACCATATCGCTTTTACTGGTATAGAACATAAAAACAATATCCACATTAAATTAGGAATTTTCAACTCACTATTTGTCCAATAACTATATATAAACTTACCACAAAGTAATAAAAATAACGCAAAGAATAAACTTATTAAAAAACCTAATAATAAAGATTTTGAATATGTTTTTTTTATTTTTTCCACATTTCCGACTCCTACATTAAATTTCATCTCTGGAAGGATTGCCCTTACAATAATGGAATTTATTTGATGCCCTGCATTTATTAATGTCCTAACAGTATTAAACAACACTACACTAATTGGTCCTAAAACGAATCTTAATATTAAAGTAGCTCCTTGTAATAACAATACTTGCCACAGTGATAAAGTTAAATAACCTGTTCCTTTTTTTAATAATTGAAAAAATAAAACACGATCAAATTTAGACTTGGCTCCAAAAAAGTCTACCAAATAAAACGCATATAAATTATATAATAAACAAGAAAAAAAAGTAACAATAAAAAATACCTGAGCATAAACTAAAACCCCTGCTTTATTTTTAAGTACAATAACCAAAACAATTATCCTAAATAACTCCAAACCTGAAGCCAAGTAAATACTTAGGGCTGTTTTTCTAAGTGCATTATAAATACCTTCAAAAAGGACATTAAAAAAACCAATTATACCCGAGACTATTATTAAATAAACACCCCAAAAAGCTTCATCAAATGGAATTGTTAGATTATCAAAAATCTTAAAAAAACATAAAAATTCTAAAAGTAAATAGCTTAAAATTAACAATAAAACGACTAAAGCTGTTATACTAAAAAATCCTGTTTTAAAATATGCATTTGCAGTTTTATAATCTTTATTTGCATAATTGTGTATGATTTTAGTTGCCGCTGCTGTACCAAAACCTAAATTAGTATAAGCAAAAAAAGTAGGAATAACTGTTAAAGCTATCCAATCCCCATAAACTTGTATACCCCAACATGAAATAAAAATAGGAACTAATGCAAACTGATTTACAAAAACTACTATTTTTTGAAAAATTGCAGCTATACTATTATTAAAAATTGCATTATCCATTTAAAAAGTATAATCAAAATAAGAAATATCATCACTAAAAAGATTAGCAACAATTTCTTTTGAAACCTTACAATAATACTCTTGATAAGTTTTACGTCCTTTATTCTTACCTATATGTGGAAGCTCAGATAAATTTAGTTCATAATATTCTGAAAAAGCTTTAAAATCCTGGTTTAAGTTTTCAAACCTAATCACAAAATCTAAAATTATATTTCCCTTTTTATCCCTTATAAAATCTAATTGATTCCTCTTATGGGCTAAAAAATTATGGTTTTTAGAATCAGGGGTAAAAAAGCGATTTAAAAACTCTAGAAAAGTTTCACTTTTCTCCTTATGATGGTGATACAAAGATACGGCTCTATCATACGGATTCCTTATAATAGCAACTTTTATAGCTTTTTTAAGTTTAAAAGTATCTAGCAAACCTAAAAGTTCTATTTCAGCATAGGTTACGTGTTGTAAACTTAAAGAAATATCATATGTCCCCCATAACCTTTGTAAGGCTTTTTTATCAGCAGTTCTACTTAACAAAAACTTAGATAATCTATTCAAGTTATTACGCCAATTATACTTTATACTTTCTTGCTTTGTTATCACCCCAGATGCAACTTCAAATGATTTTCCTGCACATTTGGGTATATGTATAAAAAGTATATTTTGATTTGGGCAATATGCCATACCTATATTTTATTATTTAAACTAAAAATTAAAATAAATATTATTCTTATAATGAAAAATCACTAATTGATTTGGGTAAAACATTTTTAACATCATATACAATCGCATTAGACTTTTTAATTAATGAAAAATCCAAATTTAAAAATCGATTATGTGCTACTGCTAATACGATCACATCAAATTTTTTAGTAGGTAATGTATTGA
>WTKB01000001.1 GCA_011524575.1 Aquimarina sp. | reverse complement strand
TTACACTACAACAAAAAAATCCATCTATTTTTAAAAAATAGATGGATTTTTAAAAAGTTATAAAGAAAAGTAATTTAAGAGCTTGTTTAAATACTATCCGATTACTTCTTGTACTTTATCAGCAGCTTCTTGGAAAAGCACAGCACTTTGTACATTTAATCCACTGTCATCAATAAGTTTCTTAGCAATATCAGCATTTGTACCTTGTAAACGCACAATAATAGGTACTTTAATAGCATCACCCATGTTTTTGTAAGCATCTACAACCCCTTGAGCAACACGATCACAACGTACAATTCCACCAAAAATATTGATAAGAATAGCCTTTACATTGTCATCTTTTAAAATAATTCTAAAAGCCTCCTCTACACGTTTAGCATCTGCAGTACCGCCAACATCTAAAAAGTTAGCTGGCTCCCCTCCTGCTTGTTTGATAAGATCCATAGTTGCCATAGCAAGCCCTGCACCATTTACCATACAACCAACATTTCCATCAAGATCCACATAGTTTAATCCTGCTTCCTTTGCCTCTACTTCAATTGGATTTTCCTCAGATAAATCTCGAAGAGCTGCATAATCTTTATGACGATACAAAGCGTTTTCATCTAAGGTCACCTTAGCATCAGCGGCCATAATTTGGTCATCAGCAGTTTTAAAAACAGGGTTAATTTCAAAAAGAGCGGCATCCGAACCTACATAAGCATTATATAATGCCGTTACAAATTTGCTCATATCTTTAAACGCTGCTCCTGAAAGCCCTAAATTAAAAGCAATTTTTCGAGCTTGAAAAGGTAAAATTCCAGTTGCTGGATCAATCTCCTCAGAATGAATTAATTCTGGGGTTTGCTCTGCAACTGCTTCAATATCCATCCCTCCTTCCGTAGAGTACACAATCATGTTACGTCCTGTAGCACGATTTAATAATACAGACATATAAAACTCAGCAGGCTTAGAAGGACCTTCATAATAAACATTTTGAGAAATCAAAATCTTGCTTACCAGCTTTCCTTCTTTAGAAGTTTGTGGGGTAACAAGCATCATTCCTAAAATTTGATCTGCATAGGTCTTCACATCTTCTAAAGATTTGGCAATTTTAACACCACCACCTTTTCCACGACCACCAGCATGAATTTGTGCTTTTACTGCCCAAACGGTGCTTCCTGTTTTTTCTTGAATTTCTTTAGCGGCAGCAACTGCTTCTTCTACAGTAGTTGCTAAAATTTCTAAAGGTACTTTAACACCAAAGCTTTGTAAAATTCCCTTGGCTTGATATTCATGTAAATTCATAATATTTTTTTCTTATCAGCCTCTAAAATAAAAAATATCTCAGTTTTCTATACTAGAAAAAACAAAAAACTGATTTTTTTTCAAAAAAACACCAAATTATTATAAATAATGAAACGGTGTTTTTTTATTTAAAAGACTAAATGATTATTTGCTCAAATACATTTTACGACGAGAATATAATTCATAGAAGGCATCATCCTTTAAATTATCTATAAATAAAATACTCTCTCCAGTACTTTTCATTTCTGGCCCAAGATTTTTATTCACATTAGGGAACTTATTAAATGAAAACACGGGTTGTTTTATAGCGTAACCTTCCAACTCTGGTTTAAATTCAAAATCAGTTACTTTGCTATGCCCCAACATTACTTTTGTTGCGTAATTTACATAAGGCTCTTTATAAGCTTTTGCAATAAATGGCACTGTACGAGAAGCTCTTGGATTAGCTTCTATGATATAAACTTTATCGTCTTTTACGGCAAACTGAATATTTATAAGCCCTACAGTATCTAAAGCAAGAGCAATAGTTTTAGTGTAATCTTTTATTTGCTGCATTACAAACTCTCCCAAATTAAATGGAGGTAATGTTGCATTAGAATCTCCTGAATGCACACCACATGGTTCGATATGCTCCATAATTCCTATGATGTAAACATTTTCCCCATCACAAATGGCATCAGCTTCCGCCTCTATAGCACCATCTAAATAATGATCTAAGAGTAATTTATTTCCTGGAATAGATTGTAATAAATCTATTACATGACTTTCTAATTCCTTTTTGTTAATAACGATTTTCATTCCTTGCCCACCAAGAACATAAGACGGACGTACTAATATTGGAAAATCTAATTCATCAGCAAGTTGCAAGGCTTGATCTGCATTTTCTGCCACACCAAACTCTGGATAAGGAATATTATTTTCTTTCAATAACCTAGAAAAACTACCACGATCCTCAGCAAGATCTAAGGCTTTGTAACTAGTTCCTAAAATCTTAATACCATATCGCTCTAGTTTTTCGGCAAGCTTTAAAGCAGTTTGCCCTCCTAGTTGTACAATAACACCCTCTGGCTTCTCATGCTGAATAATGTCATAGATATGCTCCCAAAATACAGGTTCGAAGTAAAGTTTATCAGCAGTATCAAAATCAGTAGATACTGTTTCTGGGTTACAGTTAATCATGATTGTTTCATAATCACACTCCGCAGCTGCAAGTACACCATGTACACAACAATAATCAAACTCAATACCTTGACCTATACGGTTAGGACCAGAGCCTAATACAATAACTTTTTTACGATCGGTAACAATACTTTCATTAACAACACCTACTGTACCATCCTTATACTGGACTTCACTTTCAAAAGTAGAATAATAATAAGGGGTTTGTGCTTTAAATTCTGCTGCACAAGTATCCACTAACTTATAAACACGTTTAATGTTTAATTCGTTACGTTTTTTATAGACTTCACTCTCATAGCATTTAAGCATATGAGCAATTTGACGATCTGCAAAGCCTTTTTGTTTTGCTTCTAAAAGCAAGTCTTTAGTGATACTTTCAATAGTAAAGCTAGAAATTTCTTTTTCCAAGGCATATAATTCCTCATATTGCTTTAAAAACCACATATCAATTTTTGTGATCTCGTGAATTCTACTTAAAGGAATTCCTGCTTGTATAGCATCATAAATCACAAAAACACGATCCCAACTTGCGTGAGTCAGTTTACTAATAATCGATTCATAATCTTTTTGCCCTTTACCATCTGCACCAAGACCATTACGTTTAATTTCTAAAGATTGTGCAGCCTTATGTAATGCTTCTTGGAACGAACGTCCAATACCCATAACCTCTCCTACAGCTTTCATTTGTAAACCTAAAGTCCTATCTGAACCTTCAAACTTATCAAAATTCCAACGCGGGATTTTTACAATAACATAATCCAAAGTAGGCTCAAAAAGAGCTGAAGTAGATCCAGTAATTTGGTTATTTAGTTCATCTAAAGTATATCCTATAGCCAGCTTTGTAGCCACTTTTGCAATAGGGTATCCTGTAGCCTTACTTGCTAAAGCCGAAGAACGAGAAACCCTTGGATTGATTTCAATAGCTATAATTTCCTCTTTTTCATCAGGACTTACAGCAAACTGAACATTACATCCACCTTCAAAATCTCCAATACTACGCATCATATGGATAGCCATATCACGCATGCGTTGTTGCGTTTTATCTGATAAAGTCATGGCAGGAGCTACAGTGATAGAGTCTCCTGTATGGATACCCATAGGATCCATGTTTTCGATAGTACAGATAATAACAACATTATCATTCTTATCTCTTAAAAGCTCTAATTCATATTCCTTCCAACCCAGTAATGCTTTGTCTATCATAACTTCGTGGATAGGCGATGCTTCAAGACCACGAGTAAGTAACTCATCAAAATCTTTTTCATCATGAACAATTGCAGCACCTGCTCCTCCAAGAGTAAATGAAGAACGAATACATAACGGAAAACCAAACTCCTGAGCAATTTCCTTACCTTTTAAGAAAGAAGTTGCTGTAGCTTGTGGCGCCATTGGTACGCCTATTTCTCCCATTAAATTTCGAAATTGCTCTCTATCTTCGGTAATATTGATAGCATCAATATCAACTCCAATAAGTTTCACATTAAAATCTTGCCAAATACCTTTCTCTTGTGCTTCTATACATAAATTCAAAGCTGTTTGCCCTCCCATTGTTGGAAGCACAGCATCGATATTAGGATGTGCCTTTAAAATCTCAATAATTGATTTAGTTGTTAAAGGCTTTAAATACACATGGTCTGCCATGGTAGGATCCGTCATTATAGTTGCCGGATTAGAATTGATAAGTACAGTTTCAATACCATCTTCTCGCAAAGACCTCAAAGACTGAGAACCTGAGTAATCAAATTCACACGCTTGCCCAATAACTATGGGTCCTGAACCTATAAGAAGTATACATTTAAGGCTATTATCTTTTGGCATCAGTAACTAGATTTTAAAATTTAATAAATTAGGGTAAATACAATCAAATAACTATTTAAAAAGCCTACAAATGAACCCACTCATTTTAGAGCTTGTTTAAAGGGAATACAAACTGTAATTCTGAAGTTTAAAGTTTTGGTTTACTTTTAAATGATATACATATCGAGATATGTAAATCCTTTTAAAAGTAAACCAAATTCTTGAAATTTTGGATTACAAAAAGTAGTGCCTTTAAACAAGCTCTTAGACAAGAAGAAGCTTTAAACTAAAATACATTCAACTTGTGAAATGATTTAAGGATATAAAAAAAGGCGTTACTAACAATAAAGTAACACCCTTAGGCTTTTTAAATAGATCTACGCAATTAGCGCTTATGTCTTAACTCTGAAGATACAGAAATTTTCTTTCTGCCTTTTGCTCTACGACGGGCTAATACTTTTCTACCGCTGACAGTAGCCATACGCTCTCTAAAACCGTGTTTATTCTTTCTTTTTCTCTTAGAAGGCTGAAAAGTTCTCTTACTCATTACTAT
>WTKB01000084.1 GCA_011524575.1 Aquimarina sp. | reverse complement strand
TAAAAGTAAACCAATAACGGTAAACTTTTGAATTACAGTTTGTATTCCCTTTAAATAAGCTCTAACCAAAAATACTCATTTTAATTGTAATAGATAAAAGCATGTAAAGACATTTTGTCACCATATAATTGGGTTATTTATGACAAAATGTCTTTATTTTTTGGTGGTATAAAAATTGACTGTTTATAAGTGTAATAAAAAAAACTAAAATTTATGAATCAAGATATTTATACTATAAAAGTTCAAGAGGCTTTGCAAAATGCCCAAGTTTTAGCCAATAATAACGAACATCAATTTATAGAAAGTGAGCATTTATTTATAGCTATTGCAAACACCGATAAAAATGTACTGCCATTTATTTTTAATAAAATCGGGGTTTCGATTTCTAGGCTATTAGAAACTATACAACAAGTGGTAAAACGCTTTCCAAAAGTAACAGGGTCGGACTTGCAATTAAGCAGGTCTTTACATCAAATGCTTTTAGATGCCAATAAAATTGCACATCAAAACAAGGATCAATATGTGTCTATAGAACATCTTTTATTAGCTTTTTTAGATGCTAATGGCGGAATTAAAACGATTCTAAATGACGCAGGAGTTACCAAGTCAGCTATGAAAATGGCTATTGAAAGTTTGCGTAACGGAAGTAAATCAGATAGCCCAAATGCTGATCAGAATTACCAATCTTTAGAAAAATATGCCAATCCTTTGAATACACTTGCTGAATCAGGCAAACTAGACCCTGTAATTGGTAGGGATGATGAAATTCGTAGGGTGTTACAAATTCTTTCTCGAAGAACTAAAAACAACCCTATTTTAGTAGGTGAGCCAGGAACAGGTAAAACCGCAATTGCTGAAGGTCTGGCACATCGAATAGTTAAGGGCGATGTTCCTGAAAATCTCAAAGATAAAAAGATATATAGTCTTGACATGGCTTCCCTTATTGCGGGTGCGAAGTATAAGGGAGAGTTTGAAGAACGTTTAAAGTCTGTGATTAAAGAAGTAACGGCTGCTAATGGAACTATTATATTATTTATAGATGAAATTCATACTTTAGTTGGTGCAGGTGGAGGAGGTGGTGCTATGGATGCTGCAAATATTTTAAAACCTGCATTAGCAAGAGGGGAGTTGCGTTCTATAGGAGCGACCACATTGGACGAGTATCAAAAATTCTTTGAAAAAGATAAAGCTCTTGAAAGACGTTTTCAAAAAGTACACATTGATGAGCCTGATGTAGAAAGTGCGATTTCGATATTACGAGGATTGAAAGATAAATATGAAACACATCATAAGGTTCGTATTTTAGATGATGCTTTAGTGAGTGCGGTAGCGTTTTCTAAAAGGTATATTACAAACCGTTTTTTGCCAGATAAAGCCATTGATCTTATTGATGAAGCGGCTTCAAAGCTTCGTATGGAGATTAATTCTAAGCCTCTAGAATTGGATCAGCTAGATCGTAAAATTATGCAACTTGAAATTGAACTAGCAGCTTTAAAGAGCGAAGAAGACACAGAAAAAGTTAGAAATATCGAATTAGAACTCGCTAATCTTAAAGAGGAACGCACTGGTATTTATTCTCGATGGATTAGCGAGAAACAAGTAGTGGATCAGCTTCAGGAGCAAAAGAGTCATTTAGAGGATTTAAATTTAGTAGCAAGTAAAGCAGAAAGAGAGGGGGACTATGCTAAAGTTGCTGAGATTAGATATGGGAAAGTAAAAGAGGCTCAAGAACGTATTGTCGAACTTCAAAAAAAGCTTGATGCACAAAAAAATACCGCAATGATCAAAGAAGAGGTGACACGTGAGGATATCGCTGAGGTAATCTCTAAATGGACGGGAATCCCAGTAACTAAAATGTTAAAAGGTGATAAAGAAAAGTTACTTTATTTAGAACAGGAATTGCAAAAGCAGGTCGTTGGGCAAGTTGCAGCCGTTACTGCCGTGAGTGATGCTATACGTCGTAGTAGATCGGGTTTACAAAACCCTAACAGACCCATTGGTTCATTTTTGTTTTTAGGTACTACTGGTGTAGGTAAAACAGAATTAGCTAAAGTTTTGGCTCATTATTTATTTAATGATCCTACAGCAATGACTCGAATAGATATGAGTGAATATCAAGAGAAACATAGCGTATCAAGGCTTGTGGGTGCTCCTCCTGGTTATGTGGGTTATGAGGAGGGCGGTCAACTCACAGAGGCGGTACGAAGAAAGCCTTATTCGATCATTTTATTAGATGAGATTGAAAAAGCACATCCAGATACCTTTAATATTTTACTTCAAGTGCTTGATGAAGGAAGGCTTACAGATAATAAAGGTCGTATTGCAGATTTTAAAAACTGTATTATAATAATGACCTCAAATTTTGGTAGTGAACTAATTTTAGAGCAGTTAAATGAGGTGCAACAACAAACAGATCAGCAGCAAATAACTACTTGGAAAGAAAATAGTGATAAACTCAAACTTCAAATTATGAAACGTTTGAAACAAGAGGTGCGTCCAGAGTTTTTGAATCGTATTGATGATATTATCCTTTTTAATCCGTTGTCTAAACAAGAGGTGTTGCGTATTGTAGATTTGCAATTGCAAGAGTTATTTCAGAAGTTACAGTCGCAGCAAATTGTTCTGGATGCCACACCAGAAGCAAAGGCTTTTTTGGTTAACAAAGGCTATGATCCGGAGTTTGGTGCAAGACCCATTAAGCGTACCATTGAAAAATGGGTTTTAAATCCTTTATCCAAGAAAATTCTTAGTGAAACTTTTAGTGAAGACCAAGTGATTTTAATGGATTGTGAAGATCAGAAAATCGTTTTTAAGACTAATTTTTAAGGTATAGTTACGTGCTAGTGACTACTTGCAAGATTGTTTAAATACATGCAAAGCTTTGATTAATGGGTAACAGGTGTTTTAAACGATATAATATTGTATTTGGTGGTGCTTTTGTATTTATGTGTTAAAAACCAAGAGAATCCTTATTTATGTTCAAAAAAATAAATTAAATTTGCTTTTTGTTTTAAAGGTTTTATTTCATGGAAGATCCTCAAAAGATTGTTAAAGATGTTTTTACTAGTTTTCTAGAGGAAAATAAGCATCGGAAAACACCCGAACGTTTTGCTATTTTGCAAGAAGTCTATGAGAATGAAGAGCATTTTGATATTGAATCATTGTATATCAAAATGAAAAACAAAAATTATCGAGTAAGTAGGGCTACATTGTATAATACCATTGAATTGCTTTTGGAATGTAAATTAGTTAGAAAGCACCAGTTTGGACAGAATTTAGCACAGTATGAGAAATCTTACTTTGATAGGCAGCACGACCACTTGATTCTTACAGATACAGGAGATGTACTGGAATTTTGTGATCCTAGAATACAACAAATTAAAAAGACGATAGAAGAAATTTTCGATGTTACAATTAAAAATCATTCGTTATATTTCTATGGTACTAAAAATAAATCAAACTAAATTTAGATGGCAGTAAATATGTTGCTTGGTCTTCAATGGGGAGACGAGGGTAAAGGCAAAATAGTTGATGTACTTACCAAACAATACGACATCATTGCAAGATTTCAAGGTGGACCTAACGCAGGTCATACGCTTATTTTTGATGGTCATAAACATGTATTACATACCATACCAAGTGGTATTTTTCATGAGAATACCTTAAATGTTATTGGGAATGGTGTAGTGATTGACCCTGTAATTCTTCAAAAGGAATTGGAAAAACTTACTGCCTTTGGAGTAGATTTTTTAGAAAAATTATTAGTTTCAAGAAAGGCACACATTATACTTCCAACACACAGACTTTTAGATAAAGTAAGTGAAACATCAAAGGGAGAAGCAAAAATTGGTTCTACTTTGAAAGGAATTGGACCTACTTACACAGATAAGATTAGTAGAAGTGGTCTCAGAGTAGGTGATCTTCAGCAGGAAAACTGGGAAGAAAAATACCGTAGATTAGCAAAAGAACATTTAAGTAAACTAGCTTTTTACGATGTTGATTATTCTGATTTTGATTTAGAAAAAGAAGAAAAAATATTTTTTGAAGCAGTTTCTTATCTGAAAAAACTTACTTTTATTGATAGTGAGCTTTATTTCCAAAAAGCTATAAAAGAAGGTAAAAAAATATTAGCAGAAGGTGCTCAAGGATCACTTTTGGATATTGATTTTGGAACCTATCCGTTTGTAACTTCTTCAAATACTGTTGCTGCAGGAGGATGCACTGGTTTAGGTATCGCTCCAAATAAAATGGACAAGGTATTTGGTATCTTTAAGGCATATACTACAAGAGTAGGTTCTGGCCCGTTCCCAACGGAAATTGATGATGATTACGGTAAAGCTATGGCAAAAGTAGGTCATGAGTTCGGTGCAACTACTGGAAGACCAAGACGTTGTGGTTGGTTAGATTTAGTTGCTCTTAAGTATAGTGTGCTCATCAATGGAGTTACAGATCTTATGATGATGAAAGCTGATGTTCTTAGTGGTTTTGATACCATTAAAGTATGTACGGCATATAAGTACAAAGGAGAAATTATTGATTATTTCCCATACAATATAGATACAGAATTTTTAGAGCCTATTTATACAGATTTTAACGGTTGGACAGAAGATCTTACACAATTTACGAAAGAAAGCGAATTTCCAAAAGAGCTTAATGAGTATATTGCTTTTCTTGAAAAAGAAACAGAAGTGAAAATTTCAATTGTTTCTGTAGGACCTGATCGTAAACAAACGATCTTTAGATAGTCAAAAGATACTATTGGTATAAGAGCTTGTTTAAAGGCACTACTTCCTGTAATTCAAAATTTTAAGAACTTGGA
>WTKB01000143.1 GCA_011524575.1 Aquimarina sp. | reverse complement strand
TTAAAAAGCAAGGTTTTGAGGTGGTTTGGAAGGATTGGGAAAGCTTTAGTTGATTCTAATTATGTAAGCTTTTTCTAAAACTTCATCTCTTTTATGTGGATTTAGGAATTTGGCAGATAATCTCGTTATTCTATATTTGTCCAATTCTATAATTTTTGACCACGTAATATTGTTTGCTTTTAGCTTTCTAATATTTCTTTTATTTACAAATACCAAATCCCCTTTTTTTAATTCTGATATAGAATAGCGATCGTAATTTTTTTCATTGGAAAACTCAAACGACCATGGGTCAAAATCCTCAATTATTTTAATTGATTTAGGATTAATATTTTTTTTAATAGCCAACTCTTTTAAGTGAACTCCCGGTTGATAGTTTAAAAGTTCAGGGTAAAAATGTGTGTTTAGGATTATGTTAATTAGTGCCATCATACTTACAGATGTTAACATAAGTCTTCTTGTAAAGTTTAGTTTTCTTGTTAGCCAATAAATACAACTAATTAAGGTGGATATATATAATAAGCTTAAGTGAATTGGTGGAGTGTTAAATGAAAAATAACATATGCTAGTTACCAAAGCAAAGGCTAATATTAGTATACTTGTTTGAAATATATTCCAGTTTTTTAAAGCTTTAAGTTTCTTTTTTCTATGCAAACTAACAATGTATCCAGAAACAAGCACAGATAAAATTGGAAGAAGTCCATTAATGTAATGAGGTAGTTTAAATTTTGAAGTGCTTATGATTAACATGATTATTAAAAATCCAACTGAACTTAAAATCTCTTTTGCATTCGTGAACTTATACTTACTTGTAATAAGGTGTTTTATTTTAGTTCCAATAGCTGTGTAAGCAATTACTGCCCAAGGTAAAAATGCCCATAGCAAAGTGTGAAAAAAGAATAAATAATCAGGACTTGTTTCTCCAAATCCTTTTGCATTTAGTCTATTAAAACTTTGGTCCCATAAAATAAATTGAATACCTGTTTTTCCAAACTGTTGATAGTATGCATAAAGCATTGGTGACATTGTTAAAACCATTATAAGTAGTCCAATCAAAACCTTCCAGCTATATACTAAGTGCCATTTTTTTGAGTGTATTACGTAAACAAATAATGATAATAAAATAAATACAACCCCAAGTAAACCTTTAGTGGAAAAAGCTAATCCCATACCCACACCTGCAAAAATTGCGTTTTTCAGATTGTTGTAATTAAAATAGAGAACTAGTTGCCAAATGCTAAAAATTACACATCCTGTTAAAACGGCATCTGTTCTAACATCATGATTTGATAATATTATTGCTTGAGAGGAAAGAAAAATTAAAGAAGCTAAATGTATGGCTCTATTACCATAGAATTCTTTAGCTAATTTACATGCTGAAAATGCGCCTAGGATTGTAAAAAGAAGCGCAGGAATTCTATAAGCCCAAACTTTTATTCCAAAAATTTTAAAACTTAAAGCAGCTAACCAAAAATGTAAATGGGGTTTATCTAAATATGGGGTATTTCCTTTAATAATGTTAATGAAATCATTTTCTATATACATACGCATAGCCATAGTAGCATGTTGAGCAGAGTCATTTTCCATTAATGGAATGAAAAGACCTGTTAAGTATACTATAGCAAGAAGGCTATAAAGAAAAATAATATCTTTATTATATAAAATCTTACCCATAGGTTAGCAACTATTTATTTAGAATTTCTTTTAGTATATTTTTTCAACCATTCCCCTTTTTTTGTACCATCATAAAAATTGCTGAAAATATAAGGTATTCTTGTTTTTTTTCGCGCTTCTTCATTTGAATAGTTTTCATATTCAATTCTATACAAAGCACTATATAAAGCAGCTCTACCAATTCCATGGTGGCAATGAATTAATACTGGGTAATTTTTTTCATTATCCATAACTTCAAAAAATGCATCTAAGTTTTTTTCTGTAGGTATTTGTAAAGACGGAATACTGTAATAATTTACACCATCTATAGCTTCAACCGCTTTTTGTTCAGCAAGAATTTCTTTTTTTCCTGCAGGATTTAATTCATCTTGTATAGAACCAAACCTTAAATCAATAACAGATTTTATATTTCCTCTATCAATATATTTATGAATCTCATCTGGAGGTATAACAGCTGATTTATATACTTTATTTTCAGATATGGTTTTAAACCTATAGTCTAAATGAATATGATATAGAACAGCTAAGGTAAAAACAATAATTGCTGTACCAACTCCAATTCCAATTTTTTTAGCTAAACTCATTTTATAAAATTTCCTCAAAAATACTAATCTCTTTAAGAAACTTATTAAAATTAAGTTTTATTAATATGTGAAATTTAATACCTTATTTACATTAACTTGTGTAAGTTTGAACAAATTTTTCAAATAGAATTTCATGCTTACTAATGAACTATTATCAGTTGTCGTTCCTGTTTTTAATGAGGAAGGTAACGTAACTCTTTTAACTGAAGCCATTGAAGATGGTTTGCAAGGATACAATTATGAAATTATCTATATTGATGATTTTTCAACTGATAATACTCGAAAAGAAATCAAGGAGTTAAATAACTCTAATGTCGTTTTAATCGAGTTAAAACGTAATTATGGTCAAAGTTCAGCTTTAGCTGCTGGTATTGAATATGCTAAAGGCGCTTATGTAGTAACTATGGATGGTGATATGCAAAATGATCCCTCTGATATTTTAGCAATGTTGGAAAAAGTGGTGGATGGTGAATGGGATTTAGTTACGGGTATTCGTCAAAAAAGAAAGGATAATGTAATTCGAAAAATACCTTCTAAAATTGCTAATTATATTATACGAAAAGCTACAAATTTTAGAATTACAGATGCTGGTTGTGCGTTAAAAGTTATGAATGCTGAAACCGCAAAGGGAATTCCATTATATGGAGAATTGCATAGATTTATTGCTTTAAACGCTCATATTGATGGTGCTCGTGTTACTGAAATTCCTGTTAGGCATCATGCTCGAAAGTTTGGGGTTTCTAAATATGGATTAGGAAGAACCCTTAAGGTGATTAATGATTTACTTTTAATTTTATTTCAAAGAAAATATTTGCAAAAGCCTTTATACCTTTTTGGGAGTCTTGGAATGTTGTTTTTCAGTAGTGGACTTTTAATTAATCTTTATTTGATTGTAGTTAAGTTATTAGGGAATGATATTGGAACAAGACCGTTGTTAATTTTAGGTGCTATATTAATTTTAGTAGGTATTCAATTATTTACTTTTGGTATAGTTGCAGATTTATTAATGAGAACTTACTTTGAATCTCAATCTAAAACACCATATAATATTAGAAAAATAACCACTTTTGAAAAGTAATTATAGGAAACTAATTTTTAAAGGGGCAAAGATTATCATTACTCTTGTTTTGATTTACTATGTTTTTGATCAGATTCCTTTTTTTCAAGTAATTGAGGTGTTAAAACAATCAAACTTATTTTATTTGTTTTTAGGTTTGCTGACATTTGTATTGTCTCAATTTATTTCGGCGGTTCGATTGTTACAATTTTTCCATAAGTTAGGTTATCATTTATCTGCGAAAAGCAACTATTATTTATACATAATAGGAATGTTTTATAATTTTTTTATTCCAGGAGGAATAGGTGGGGATGCATATAAAGTGTTTCTGCTAAATAAACATTTTAATTGGTCTGCTAAAAAGCTTACATCAGCAGTATTTGTTGATCGTATTATGGGGCTAACCGCTATAGGGGTTTTACTCGTAATTGGTGCCTTCTTTTTAAAACAAATTAGCTCAATTCCATGTTTAAAGTTAGTTTTACCTGTACTACTTTCTTTAGGTGTATTATTTAGTTATTTTTTTGTTACAAGATTGTTTAAGGTATTTAAATGTGTTTTCAGCTTAACTTTAGTGCAGTCTATAATGGTTCAGCTATTGCAATGTATATCTTTAGTGTGTATTCTTTACGCTATTGACAATACTTTTGAAAACTGGATAATTTATGTGTTGGTTTTTTTAATTTCTTCAGTGCTTTCTATTTTTTCTTTTGCAGGAATTGGGGTTCGAGAAATTATCTTTTTTAAGGCGGCAGAATGGTTCGTTTTTAATGAGGTAATGTCTTTGTCGGTTGCTTTAATTTTTTCAATTTATACCGCACTAGTTTCTTTTTTTGGTATTTACTTTATTTTTCGAAAAGTACCTTTAGTTTTAAAAACTAATTGAGTTTGTAAATTTTCGTCACGTGACTTCCAAATAAAGCTTTAGATTCAAATACTTTGGTAAAACTCTTTGTATTGTTTAGTTCAGGAAGATTTTTGTTAGTTGAAATAAATGTTTTTGGGTTTGTTTTTAAATAGTTGTGAAGTTCTTTTCCATTTAGTATACTTTTAGCTTTTTTTTGCTGGGCTATTCCTGTTTCAAATAGGATATGTTCCTAAAAATAGTATTAGAATAGTGATTATTCAGCCTATTGCTATAAGTATAAATCCTTTTTTAATTTGATTTTTAAAATAAAAACCATTTGCGTTTATTAAAAGCAAGTAATATTACACTTATAAAGATTAGAAAGCCTTCAGCTAACCATGTAACATTTTTAAAGAAAAGATTCAAAAATTGACAGTTTAATGAGTGGATAAACATAAAACTATCAACTTTGTTAAAACTAAGTATAGGTAAACTTAATAGTAGGACAACAAAGAAAGGAGTGAAATTTTTGAATCTCTTGAAAAACATGTTTACAAAATTAGTAAGCTTGTTTTAGTGTAGTTTTAATTAAAGGTTAATTGTATTTAAATAAAAAAACCTTAAACTATATGTTTAAGGTTTTGTACGGGCGGAGAGACTCGAACT
>WTKB01000034.1 GCA_011524575.1 Aquimarina sp. | reverse complement strand
TGTAAATCTTTTTAAAGTGATCCAAGTTCTTAAAATTGTGGATTACAGGAAGTAGTGCCTTTAAACAAGCTCTTAGTCTTTACAATAACATGAAAAATAAAAAAAAACGAGAACCCTTCAAAGAAAAGTTCTCGTTTTTACGATAAAAAATTTATATGATATAAATTACCGGACTATGATTTAGCCTGGTGCATAACCGTTTGTGGGAAAGGAATTTCAATTCCAGCTTTATCTAAAGCAATTTTAACATTTTTTAAACTGTTAAAATATACATCCCAGTAGTTCTCTACAGTAGCGTGAGGTCTTACTAAAATATTTACAGAACTATCTGCAAGTTCACCTACAGCAACGGTTGGAGCTGGAGTTTGTAATACTTTAGGATCAGCTTTAAGTGTCTCGGTAATTACACTGATAGCCTTATCAATATCATCATTGTAACTAATACCTACAGTAAGATCCACTCTTAGGTTTCCAGTACTAGAGTAATTCGTAATATTTCCATTTGAAAGTGTACCATTTGGAATGATCACCTCTTTGTTATCTGGGGTAAGTAACTTTGTTACAAATATCTGAATTTCTTTAACTACACCTACAGAACCTTGAGCTTCAATTAAATCACCTACTTTAAATGGCTTAAATAATAAAATTAAAGCACCACCTGCAAAGTTAGATAACGAACCTTGAAGTGCTAAACCTACCGCTAAACCAGCAGCACCAATAATTGCAACAAAAGAAGTTGTTTTTACTCCTAATTGCCCAAGTGCAGTAATAAATAATAATATTTTTAAAGACCAATTAACTAAATTTAATAAAAAACCAGAAAGAGATTCATCAATATTGGTTTTCTTAAGAATTTTAGAAACTGTTTTTACTATAAACTTAATAACCCATCCTCCGACAATAAGAAGTGCTAATGCCGAAGCAATCTTTAAACCATACTCAATAACTAATGAAGTGATGTTTTGTAAATCGATGTTTTTTAATGTTTCTTCCATAATTTTTTTTTCGTAAATTAAATACATTTTAACAATAAAAACAAACCTTTTAACTCTAAATGAAATTTAACAATATCCTAAAATTAAAAAATTAACTATTAAAAATCATTAAAACAACAACTTAGATGTTTTAAAGACTTTTATTTCATGTTTCGTATTAAGATAGATGACAAACACATCGATTTGAGAACTTGTACTCAAAGAAGTAGCGATAAGTTTCAATTCCTCGAATGGAGCTGCAAGAAGCCCTGTAGCTACAGCATCTGCAAGTGCACAATTAGCAGCAATTACCGATACACTTAAAACATTAGAAGCTCGTGAATTTCCTGTTTTAGGATCAATAACATGTACTCTCTTTTCCCCTGTAACAGGATCTTTCCAAAACTTCCTATAATTCCCAGAAGTTGCCATAGATTGATCTTTTAAAGGAACAACCTGATAAATACCTCGATCTTCTAAAGATTTTGTCGGATCATCAATACCAACACGCCAAGGTTTTTGAGTATCCAATCGAATCCCCTTACCACGTAACTCCCCTCCTATTTCTATTAAATAATTAGTAATTCCAATAGTTTCTAGGTGTTTTGCTACAAGATCTACACTATATCCTTTAGCAACTGCATTAAAATCAAGTTTTAAATTGGGATGCGACTTTACAAGTTTATGAGTAGGAAGTAATTTTAATTTATCAAATCCTAAAAAAGCCTTTAAAGAATCTATAGTTTTATCTTTCAGCACATTATAAATGTTTCCAGCAGTATTTTTTTGTGGACCAAACCCCCAAGCATTCACAAGTGGCCCAATCGTAGGGTCAAAATATCCTTGTGTTAGCTGATGTGCTTTTTTTGATATTTTAAAAATTTCTGTGAATAAAGTATCTAATTGAAAACTAGCTATCTGTTTAGTTTCTAACTTCGAATAAGCATTAAATTTAGAAATTAAAGATCCTGAGTGATAAGTACTAACGGAAGCATTGAGTTTATCCATAATAGATACAATACTAGATTGCAAAGCAACTTCTGATGAATTTTCATCAAAATAAAGTATGGAATAAGTAGTACCTAAAGCATTCCCTTTTAAGTGTTTTAATACTGCTTTATTGGAATAATCCGATTTTTTACAAGAAATAAAAAAAAAGGATAGCACTAAAATACCAAATAAAGACTTTTTAAACTTACCTCCTACCATTTCTTTATTCCTGGATAATTAACTACAAAGTCTAAATCTTTACAAAGCGGTTTATTATAATCAGACGCATCTGCCAAACCTACATAACCAAAAAAACATTGGGCTTTAAATTTTTCGGCATGTAACTTCATTGCCTCAGCATAAATAGGATCGATATAATTAGGGTCATCTGGATAAGTAATTGCTTTTACGAAAACAAAATGCAATTTACCTTTTTTTAAAGCTACAAATTGCGGATCTTTTAAAAGGGTACTATTTACAGCTAAGAATTCATAACCTTGTTTTTCAAGATCTTTACCCACGGTATTCATGGCTAAGTTATGTAATTCTTGTGGTGTTAATGGAATAGATATACTCATAGTACAAAAATACTATTTTATAGTTATTAGTCTTACTCCAAATGACCGTAAAAATTCATTCCTTTTTACTTTCTACTTTAGAGCTCTAAATTCCTACACTGCGTGTTCTTTTAAAATCTTTTTTTCTAGTAGAAGTTGTTGAAGGTTTATTATTAAACCTTTCTACTCCTTTTGCTATTTTTTTTAATTGTGCTAATTTGGTACGTAACTGTTCTATCTTTTCATGATTAGCTCTTACTTTTTTAGCAATATGCTCATTAGAAACTACTAATTGACAAGTTCTATAACGCGCATTTGACAACTGAGTAGTTACTATTTCTGCTGCTCTATCTAATTGAGAAACCACTTCCCCTACTTTTCTAATAGCTTTTTTTACTTTTACTTCTTTCTCTTGAACTTGTTCTTTCCGTTGCTTTACTTTTGTATTTGCTTCATCGAGTTCTTCTGCAGCATCAGAAATATCCTTTACATCATCTTTAAGAGCCTGTAAAACGGGATCTTTTTCTAACTCACCTTCAGCATCTTCTACTTGAGAAGCCATATCTTCACAAGTTGTAATTTTAGATTCTACTTGACTAGAAATTTCTCTAACATCGGTTACTGTTAGATCAATTTGAAGTGATTTTTGAGTCACTTGTAATACTTTAGAATCAATTTCAGAAATTTTAGCTTCAGCATGTTTTTGATCTTTATCGATTTCTTCAACGGTTTCTTGAATACCTGTAGCTAGACTTTCAACTTCATCAATTTTTTGAAAAATACTACTTGGGTCATGCTCTTCACCATCTATATCGATTTTAACATTTCCATTTTGATCTTCTTCTACAGAAAGTTTTTCTAAAGCTTCTAAAGCTTCATTAAGTCGAGTTTCTAAAATATCCAGAGACTCTTGTTTTTCTTTACGTTCTTGAGCTAAAGATTCTGCTTGCTGATCTACTTCTATAATTCCTCGAATAGCATCTCTTGTCTGAAGAGTTGCCTGTTTTTGCACTTCAGAACAATATTGTAAATCAGCATCAATATCCTCTGATAATTTACTAATTGTACCTTCAACACTATCTGTAATTGCATGTGCTTTTTTAGTAGCTTGCTTGTATTTCTCAACTTTTTGCTGCACATCTTGAGCTGCTTCCAAAACAACATCTAACGGTAGATCCTCCTTTGCTTTTTGAATTTTCGCTTGTGCAGCTGCAATTCCTCTTTGTGCTTCAGGAAGTGTAACTTCTTCTACTTCATCTAATAATTCTTGAGCTTCTTTAAGGGCTTTTTTAGCTGCTACAATTCTATCTTTCATGCCTAGTTGACGATCAAGAAGCTCTACAGGCAAATAATCAACCAATGTAACAAAGCTTCTTAAAGCAACATGAGCTTGTGCGTATTTTTTATCGTCTGTTTCTCGGTTTCTACCATCTCTAGCTCCTAATATGTGTCCTCCTTTAAACATTCCCAAAGAAAGTAATACGGTTGCAAGGTTACTAGGTTTAAGATCATCAAATTTCACCTGAGCACCGCTTTCTGCTCTAAAGCCTTGTTCATTAGCATCCAAAGTACCCCTTACAGCTCGACTTGCACGGTGGCTACCATAATCTAAAAGAGGTCCAACAAGTAAATTTGCAATATCAAAAACCCCTTTAGCTGGATTTAGCACATAACCAACAGCTTTACATAAATTATTAATGAATTCATATACCCCATTAACATCTCTACTTAAAATACTCTTGTTTGGATCATATTCTTTATTAAGAGCTTCATGAAGATTCTTATTTACTTCATTGATATTTTCGCCAACAACAACCCCTAGAAAATCGCACCTAACATTTGAAACCCACCCTTTTACCAAATCTCCTACAAAATCGAATACCTTTTTTAAAAGTTCTTCTTGAACATCACAAGCATCAAAAAGCATACGTGCATCATCTATAATTTTTTTAACAGAATGAAGTCCCTGCATTAAATTTAAGAGATCCATTTTCTGTTTGAATTCTGGGTTGTGTTCTTTGACAACATCAATAAATCGATCAATTTTTACAGCAAGTACTTTAGCTTCTTCCAATTCTTCTAAAGATAATGGTGAAGCATGTACAGAAGAAAAATTTTCAGCCATACCTTGTGCACAACCTTCAAGCATTTCTGCAAATTCTTTTGGTAATAAAGCCACTGCACTCCTAAAAGCAACATCACTAATGGACACTGAAGTTAAAAAGCACTTAAAACCACGAAAAAAGTCTGGGGTCTGACTAAGGTCTAAGGCATAAGCAGCTACTTTTAAACTCACAGGTTTATTACTTGATGAAGGACTGTAACTTATCTCAGAATCATCAACAGATTTTAATACCGTAAGATCCAAATCTTTATCCTGAGTAGTTTCTGTTTCTTCACTTGAAGCTCTACCCGCCAAAATAGCATGTGAAGATTGACTTTTTCTTAATGAAGAACGTTGTGGAAGAACAGTACTACTTTCAAGATTACTTTCCATAATATTTTGTAAAATTATTATTAAAAATACAAATAAACTTTAAATAAAAAACTAAAAATAAATAACTAAATACTTCTTTCGTGATAAAAGTCATATACTTAAAGTTAAAATGACATGAAAATATAAACCCTTAAACCATATTTAATTACTATTTATTTTTTTGAAAAAAACTCTCAAACAATCAACTAATAAAGACCCAATTACAACTACAAAAAAAGCTCTTATACAAATGTATAAAAGCTTTTAAAAAAAATGACTAAGTATCGGTATTACTTCCAAGTAACAACTTTATCTATAGGTCTTCGAGTTTTTGGTTGTGCTGGATCTTGTTTTCTGTAACCAAAAGCAACCATATAAGCAATACCGTATTTAGTAGTATCTACATCTAAATGCTCTTTTAAAAAAGCATTTACTTTTTCTTCATGAAAACCTTCTATGGGACAACTATCTATTCCGTTAAGAGCAGCGGCTGTCATCATATTTCCAAGAGCGATATAATTTTGCTTTGTTGCCCAATCAAATAATTTTTTATCGGTATCCAAAGAGAAATCACGCTCTTGAAATTCTTTATAAAAAGTACCATACATTTCTTGAACTTCTTTTGGAAACTGCTTGATTTCCTTCATCATCCACGAGATATATTCCGAATCCCATTTAGTCATAGGTGCTTTCATAGAAAGTGCCAAAACAAAATGACTTGCCGTATCTAATTTTACAGGAGCACCCCAAGCTAGAGGTTTTAATAACTCCCGAACTTTTGGATCTTGTACCACAATAAAATGCCAAGGTTCAAAACCAAAAGAACTTGGTGATAAACGTGCTGTTTCTAATATAAAATCAATAGCTTCTTTAGAAAGTTTTTTTTCTGGATCAAATTCTTTAGTGGCATGACGGTATTTAAAAGCTTCTAAGATAGCTTCTTTAGAAAAATTTGGAGTATTCATAAATTATATTATAAAAATTCAGCACTAAAGTAACCTTTTATTTTTTAAGATTTTCGGTTTTCTCCAAAACCTTTGCTTCGTTCCAATACGCATCCATTTGTTCTAAACTTAAATCTTGTAACGACTGATGTTTAGCACTTACTACGGCTTCTATATGTTCAAATCTACGTTTAAACTTCTGATTGGTTTTCTCTAATGCCTGCTGAGGATTAATTTTTAAAGCCCTACCATAATTGACCAAAGAAAATAATAAATCTCCAAACTCCTCCTCTATAGCTTCAGTATTATTTTTTACGAGTTCATCTTCAAACTCTTGAAGTTCCTCTCGCACTTTTCCCATTACATCTTGCGGTGTTGGCCAATCAAAACCAACTGCAGCTGCTTTTTGCTGCATACGGTAAGCCTTTACAAGGGATGGTAAACTTTTAGGGACACCAGAAAGTACCCCCTTGTTTCCTTTTTCTTTCAATTTTAAAGCTTCCCAGTTTTTTTTAACCTCTTCTTGATTACTTACTTTAACAGTTCCATAAATGTGTGGATGTCTAAAAATGAGTTTCTCTGAAATTTTATGAGCAACACTCTCTAGGGTAAAACTATTCGACTCACTTCCTATTTTTGCGTAAAATACAATATGAAGCAATAGGTCTCCTAATTCTTTTTCAATCTCGGTTAAGTCATTAGCTCTAATAGCCTCCACAAGTTCATAGGTTTCCTCGATGGTTAGCCCACTTAAACTCTCAAAAGTTTGTTTTTGATCCCATGGGCAACCTACTCGGAGCTCATCCATAATTTGAATCAGTCTAGAAACCTCTGGTAGTGCTAAAGTTTTATATGTTTTTTTTGAAGAACTTAAAGACATAATTGTTTTTATATCAAACTGTTTTTAATTTTATTGAGTTATACCCTTATTACTTGTTTAAGAGCTTGTTTAAACTCGCTCTTTATAATACTACAAACTTAAAAGTTTTTGAATTTTGAGACTCATCAACATTAAGTAAATACAAGCCTGAAGAAAAACCTTCTACTAAAATTTTATCTTTCGAAAATAAAGTATCTTGACTTATAAGTTCGCCACTTAAAGTATATACCTGATAACTTGCACGATCTAAAACTCTTGAAAAAGAAATTTGCTTATTTTTTACATCCGTATAAATTTCTAAATCATCCATAGTAGAAACTGGCAGCTCAAAATGCTCTAACGTATTTTGTGATAGTTCAGTATGGAGACTTTCATAAGCCTTATAAAAATCAGGAATCCCATTTCCATAAGTTATATCAGGAGTAAAAAAACGATCCGAAGATGCTTTTAAAGAAGTCTTTAACGCTTCGTTACTCTCATCAGGAGAAGTTTGTTTTAAACAAGCCATTGCTCCTGCAAGTACTGGAGAACTAAAAGAAGTTCCATTACTTAGAGAAATACTTCCAGTAGTATTTACAACATAAATAGACTGACCCATAGCAACAACATCTGGTTTCAAACTACCATTAGCATTAGGCCCTACAGAACTAAATGAAGCAATAGTACCTGTGGCAGTAACCGCTCCAACACTGATTCCATCAGGATTATCTGCTGGTGCAGAAATTATTCGCCACGCAGATCTCCCCGAATTACCAGCTGAGGTTACTGAAAGCATCCCTTTTTCATTAGCAATACCTGCAGCTCTGGAAATAAATGAAGTTACCCCATCCATATCACTGTTTGAATAATTATAAATAGAATTATCAAAAGTGGTATACCCTAGTGAGGTATTTATAATATCCACACCTAAACTATCTGCTTTTTCTGCTGCTGCAACCCAGTAAGCTTCTTCCTTTGGGGACTCTGTAACTACCTCTGTTCGGAATAGATAATAAGAAGCATCTATGGCTGTTCCTTGATAAAGATCCTCGATATACCCCAACATACAACCTAACACATTAGTCCCATGACTCCCTGTTGATGAAGTATAAATCTGATCGCTTTTAGCTTCAAAATCATATCCCCCTAAAAGTGTTCCACGAGAACGAGCCCTATCAAAAGCAGCTAATTCATCTACTTTATAAAAACCATTATCAAGCACAGCAATGGTAATCCCTTCACCTTTGTAACCAAGATTATGTAATTCTTGCAAATTAAGCTGCTGGATAAAATCATCTGAATAGGGGTAACTAGAAACTTCAGAAGCAGTTACAGGTGTTTGGAGGTTTTCTAAATCAAACTTATTATTTCTGACAAGTTGTTTAAACGCTACCTGAGCGTTTTGTGCTTGGGCTTCTACAAGGGTATTGTGTGATCCCATAAAATAAATATCCTCAACAAAAGAAAGTGCTAATAATGCACTAATATCTTGTTGTTGCCCTTCCACATAAATGGCGTTAAACCATTTAGAATGGGCTAAGTAATTGATATTAGACGTATTTTTAATTTGAGTAATATAACTTGCCTCTAAGGGCAAATCACGTGCATCTATTTCAACTTGTTGCACGCTTTTACGAGCTATACTTTTTGCACTTAAAAAATCTTCTGGAGATAAAATTCTTTGAGTAGCATTTGGTTTCTCTGTAAGATATACCCAAGCCTCAACAAGCTGACTATAACCTATATTACAAACAAACAAAACGCTCAAAAAACTTAAAGTAATTTTATTCATAGTTAGGTGTGTGTATTTTAACTTTATCTGTTAAAGCTACAAAAAATAAAGGAAACACTACCTATAAGCCTCTAAAATCACCAAAAATACGCCATAACTAAAGCCGAAATAATGGCTGTAATCTTTGCAATATTGTACCTGTGCCCTTCACTACTTTCAAAAAGAATTGTTGTGGAGACATGCAAAAATACACCTACTACTAAAGCCGAAATGTGCGTGTAATACTTCATGATACCTTCAAAATTACTAGACACCCATACACCAAGCGGTGTAGAAAATGCAAATAGTAAAATAAATAAGGCTATTTTATTTTTAGAAAAATTAGATTGTAATAAAAAACTACTCACAATAATTGCTACTGGAAACTTATGAATGATCACTCCCAAAAGTATTCCATCTGTGTGATGCAACGGAAAGCCTTCAAAAAAAGAATGAATGAACAAACTCAAAAAGAACATAATAGGAAAACGCTCTGATTGACTCGCATGATGAATATGACCATGTTCAGCACCATGAGAGAAGATCTCTAAAAAAATCTGAAACAAAATACCTCCAGCAATCCATAGCCCTACAGTTCTGTGATCTAGATGTGGGTGATCATGGCCATGATGAGAAGCTCCATATAGCTCTGGCAGAAATTCAAAAAGAGTAATTCCTAATAAAAATCCACCACTAAAAGAAAGAAAAATCTTTACTGCCTTCTGATTATTAGGTTTAAAAAAATAAGTAAGTATAAAACTTACTATAACAGTAAAAAAAGGAAGGAAGTAACTCATTTAATACATAAATAAATATTTCAAATAAAATAATTGATAAAATTAAGTACCTAGATTTAGGGGTAACTTTCTTAAAGGTTTGGCACAAGGGTACAAAATTAGTGTATTTTTGTAGGATAGTAAAAATTAATCTTAGACAATTATGGCTACAACTACAACATTTCCAATGATTGCCAAAACTTTTTTTGGATTTGAAGATATTCTTGCAGAGGAATTAAAAACCTTAAATGCAAAACAAATTGAAAAAGGACCACGAATGGTTAGTTTTTATGGAGACACTGGCTTCATGTACAAAGCCAATTTAAGTCTTAGAACAGCCTTAAAAATCTTAAAACCCATTGCTCGAAAACAACGAATTTACACCGAAGAACAGCTTTATGATTTTGTACAATCTGTAAATTGGTCTAAATACTTTACTATCGATCAAACTTTTTCTGTACATGCTACAGTTACCAGTAAAAAATTCAAACACTCCAAATACGTAGCCCTTAAAACTAAAGATGCTATTGTAGATCAATTTCGAAAAAAATTTGGAATGCGTCCTGATGTAGATACGCAAGACCCCGATTTAAGTATTTCCCTTCACCTTAGTGAAAACTTTTGTAGCATTGCACTTGATAGCTCTGGTCCTTCTTTACACCAAAGGGGGTATAGAGATCAAACCAATATTGCTCCTATAAACGAAGTGCTTGCCGCAGGAATTATAGGTTTATCTGGATGGAAAGGCTACACAGATTTTATAGATCCTATGTGTGGAAGTGGTACGCTATTAATAGAAGCCGCAATGATTGCTGCAAATATTCCTGCAAATATAAACAGGTCTTATTTTGCTTTTGAAAAATGGCAAGATTGGGATAAAGAACTTTTTGAAAAAATTAAAAATTCGCTTCTTAGTCGCGTACAAAGTCCTAGGGTAAAAATTCAAGGATTTGACAAAGCACCTTCGGCAGTAAACAAAGCTCATGATAATGTGAGCAATGCTAACCTTGATGATTTTATAGAAGTTTGGGAAGGTAATTTTTTTGATTCTAAAAAAGAAATTGCTCCAGATAAGCCACTACATCTTCTTTTTAATCCTCCTTACGGAGAACGTCTAAAGCTGGATGCAGACAAGTTTTATGAAAATGTAGGCGATACCCTTAAAGGAAAATACCCAGGAAGTGAAGCATGGTTTATCACCACAGATTTAAATGCTTTTAAGAAAATAGGGCTGCGACCATCCCGTAAAATCAAAGTATTTAATGGGGGGCTTGAAGCACGGTTATTTCAATTTAAAATGTATGCTGGAAGTAAAAAAGCAAAATTTAACACGAAGTAATACCAATTAGTCTTTGAAATCGATATAAAATAAATTGGTACAAGAGTTTGTTTATCAGAATACGTATTTATAATCCAAATCTTTTTTACAAGCTGCCCCTCTTTGCTGAGCAAGTTCTGTGAGATACTGAACTTGCTGGGCAATTGTAGTATGTGTATTATCCACTAATACTGCATCCAAAGCCTGTTTTAACGGAGAATCAGCTCTTGTAGAATCGATGTGGTCTCGCTGTTGTAAATTTTGCTGAACCGCCTCAAGGCTTAAATTATGTTCTTTTTCCTGAAGTTCTTTAAACCTACGTGCTGTACGAACTTCCAAAGAGGCTGTGACAAAAAGTTTGAGTTCTGCATCTGGAAAAACAACCGTACCAATATCTCTACCATCCATAACTACTCCTTTGGATTTTGCCATTTGCTGTTGTTCAAATACCAGTTTTTGACGTACTTTAGAAAGTGCAGCTATAGGGCTTACCCATTTGGAAACTTCTAAAGTTCGAATTTTATCAGTTACAGCACACTCATTTAAAAAAGGAATTGGATAACCCGACTGAGGATCTCTTTGAAAATATATTTTTATATCATCAAGAGCATCATAAAGTGCAGAAGTATCAATTTTATTATCATAAATAAATCCACTTTCTAGAGCAAAAAGAGCAACCGATCGGTACATGGCTCCTGTATCGATATATATATAACCCAAATGATAGGCTAAAAGTTTGGCAAGAGTACTTTTTCCTGTAGATGAATATCCATCAATCGCTATTACAATTTTATTTCCCACTTAAGTCAATATTTAATCCAAATAAACTAGAAAGTGCTGCTTTATTATATCTAGCAAAAGCATAACTTAATTTAAATCTACGAATTTTTAATCCGAAACCTGCTGAAAAACCAGAAAAAGAACGCTGATCCACAATACGTAACTCTTCTGATCTTCGAAAATTATATCCTAAACGTATATTAAAATCTGATTCTGGTAGTATTTCTATACCTAAATTTATATGTCGCAACAGATTATTAAAAAAACTAGGATCTTCTGCAATAGATTCTCCTGTGATTAAATCCTCGGTAGCTCTATTAGGGTTAGAAAAAGCTAAATCCCAATCTTGTAAATTATGTATATTAACATACCACTTTGCAGCCACATTTTTTAAAATCTTAGAAGCTCCTAGGTTTACCTCCAAAGGCAAGGTTTCCTTTGTGTTTTCATACATTGAAATCTGCGTTCCTAAATTACGAACTACAAATGCAAAACTAAATTTAGAAAGCGAGTTGTAGTACGACATTCCTAAATCCAAAGCAAGGGCTGATGAAGTATAGGTCTCTAAATTGGAATGAATAAATTTTAAATTTACACCATACTTGAAATCAGTATTTGATAATGAGCTTTGAAATCCTGTAACAATAGCGTATTCTTTTGAGGAAAAATCAGTGGTAGGTGTTCCTTCAAGATCATACCCACTAAAAGTTCCATAATCTAAATATAAAGCACCTATGTGCAATGAAGTATAGCGATCTTTTAAAGCTATAGTGGTAGCCACTGCTCCATAATTGATATCTGAGATATAATTAGTATAATTTAAAGCAATATCTTTATGATTTTCCGATGAATTTGTAGCAGGGTTATACAAACCTGTAAGAGCGTTTGAAGGTTTCCCAGTAACGACACTCCCCCCTAGTGCTGCAAATTCTGGCAAAGTTTCTAAACTTAGAAAAGAATAGGTATGCTCTCCTCCTAATTGCCCCCAAAGCAAAGGATATTGCAAAATTAGAAACAAAGTACAACCAAGGAATTTATTCATATATACCAAAAATTAAACACTAAAATACACGAATTAAATTAAAACCAAAATAAAGTTCGCCACTTAATATATCAGCCTCTGCATTGCTCATAAAAGCTGTCTCATTAGCAGACTGTGCATTAGTGAATAATAATTGAAAAATATGTCCTCCTGTATCAATGTCTAAGCCCAAAGAAATTGGGTTATAATACCTAGAATTGGAGTATCTATTTAAATGCCATACATAATCGAAATTCACACTCAAACGCTTACTGAGTTTATAACGCCCCCCCATACCTAAGGCAAATTGATTATGGTCTTGTTCGATTTCTAAAACAGCATTTTGCCTAAAATAAGTAGGAGTAAAAAGTACTGAAAACCCATCATTAAAACGATATGAGGCTAGTACCTGTGTTACATAAGCAAATTGATGATCAAAGTCTAAGTGCGGAAACTGTTCATTATCTAAATCACTATACATATTTACAGCTGTAAAACCTGTAAGTTGAATAGGAAACTTTTTAGTAGGACGAGCTAAAATTGCTTTTGCAGTTAATCCGTAAGTTTGACGATAAGACTCTCTACTTATCCCAAATTGTACATCCTCAAAAAGCCCATAGATCAATTCAATTTTGGTATTCGCCTCATCCAATCCAAAAAAAGTAGAAATCCCTTTACTCACATCACCAAAACGATGAGAAAGATACATATAAAATTCCTTTTTTGAAGCTACTTTGGTAGACTGTAAATTAGCTATTTTAAAAGCTTTAAAAGCAGGGGGTAAAAACTTAGTTATGGTATCCTGATTTTGAGACTCTAATTCTGCTAATAAATCATCCTGAGCATAAAGACTACTATTTGTACTAAAAAAGAAAAATACTAGGAGCATAGGCATACCTAGTAAAGAAGCGTATTTTGAAATCATAAGTTGTAATTTACAACATTTACAGTTAGTAGTTTTAAATAACAAGATCTAAGCTTTAAACAAGCTATCATTTCTATTTTTCCTCTAAGATATAATCGAAGTGAATATCAACTTGCTTAGAAATTTTATAACTTACAATTTTAGGAATTTTAATATTAAAATCCTCTGGTTTTACAGAAAAATCACCTGAAATCTTATAAGCATTTTCACGAAGTTTTTCAAAAGACACAGGAACAACTAAGGGCTTTTTGACTCCCCTAATACTTAAAGTACCCTCTAGCTCTGGGTTTAGTTCATTGGTTAAAACACCTACAAAACTAGCTTTAGGGAATTTTTCCGACTCCATGTAATTTTCATTGAAATGCTCTTGCATTAATGCAATGGCAAAATCAAAATTTTCAATTTTTATAAGTGCCGCAAACTGCTGACTTTGACTATCCCAAATAGCATTTGTAGTTTCATCTGTAGCTTTTACAGGAATCAAAGATGGTAAAGAAGCTTCAAAAGAAGTAAAACCAACTTTTGTAGTATATTTTTGAGCTCTAGCAAAGGGCATCATAAACAAAATCGCTGCTAAAAACAGAAAAGAACGATATGATTTAATCATAGTAAATGGTTTTTATAAATTAGGATCTGTTTCTAAGAAACCATCATTTTGCCATTTTATCAACTTAGCAATTTCATCAACAGATAGTGGTGTTTTATAAGCAGGAGGCATAGGATTAGTCGTACTTTGGATACGCTCTAAGGAAGTACCTGTATCAAAAGAAGTTTTTGCATTTTGATAACCTTCCAAAGATAAACTACTTGTTGCATTAGCATTAGAATGACAGGAAACACAATGTAAATCTAGTAAACTAGATATTTCAGAAGAATAATACATTAATGAAGTTTCTTCTTCTTCCTCCTCATCTGTTTCTTCTTGTTCTTCAAGTTCTTGAAGAGCTTCTTCTATCAATGCCTCTCTATCTGCATGTGATTCGGAACAAGACCATAAACAAAATGCAACAATATATATATGTAATATTTTTCTCATATAAATAAATATAAAAAAATTCAATTGTAATTCAAAAAATAAAATACTATTAATAATAGAGGGTATTTAAAAAAAGCTCTCAGAGCTTATTTAAAGGGAATACAAACTGTAATTCAAAAATTTAAACAAGCTCTCAATACTATACTTATAAACTCTTTTTTTTAGAAGGTCCTAAAAGTGCATTTGTAATTTCAAGAATACCCTTTATAAATAAAAAAATTGCTAAAAACATAAAAGCCACCCCAAAGGTTAAAACAATATAAAACAATTCATGATCTTGATTCATAAAGGCATTATAGGTAAGTACAGGACCAAGTGTTGTTGGTAAAAGAGAAGCCGCTACTTTTTGCACTCCTTTGGATAAATTTAACTTAGAATTTGAAGTATTCATAACAGTTGCTATTATTTAT
>WTKB01000208.1 GCA_011524575.1 Aquimarina sp. | reverse complement strand
TCTCCTGTCCAATTCATAAACCCTCCCTCTAGGTTAAAAGTATTCTCAAATCCTAATTGTTCCATAATATCACAAGCTTGTCCACTACGATTACCTGAACGACAATAGATGTAATAATTTTTAGATTTATCTAATTTTTCTACAGCCTCCAAGAAGAGCTGCCCTTCCATAAAGTCAATAGCCTTCATATTAGGAATATATCCATCTTGGATTTCCATAGGTGTTCTCACATCTAAAATTACAGCATTAGCATCTGAAGATGTTAATTCTTCCCATTCTTGTTGATCGATGTCTTGTCTCATAATTCTAATAATTAATTTTTAAGTAAAATTAAACACAAAATTAAACTTTATATAGTAGTTAAGAGGTATATTTTAAGCAAGAATTGGTATTAGAGCTTGTTTAAACTCACTACTTCCTGTAATCCAAAATTTTAAGGTTTTGAATTACAGTTCGTATTCAGTTTAAACAAGTTCTTAAAATCAAGTAGCATTGATAATATACTTATCAACAAGCTCAATATATTTTTCTTTGCATTCACTTTGTGTGTACATACTTCGAATCTGCATTAAAGCATTCATCTTAAAAGCAGTTACCATAACAGAATCAGGATAGTCATAGTTTCCTGCAGCACTAGTCGTTTCTGAATTAGCTCTATCATCATTTTCAACAGCTATTTTATAAAAAGAATAAAACAGTAATCGTATATCAGGAGGGAATGATAGGCTTGTGTTGGCAGCTATCTCTACTGCTTCTAAAAATCTCTTATGAAGATTTTCTTTATAAGCATCTGATTTCCTGCTACCTAAGTCTTGTGAGTTAGTACTCATCATAATACGTTTTAATTCAAATCTGCAAGGACAGTTTCTCCTCCTTTTACTACTTGGTTTAATGAAACATTTAGTTTTGTTCCTATAGGTAAGAACACATCAACTCTTGAGCCAAATTTTATAAATCCAGAATCGGCACCTTGAATAATTTCTTGATCTTTCACAGCGTAATTCACTATACGTTTAGCAAGTGCTCCAGCAATCTGACGGTAAAGTATCGAGATTTTACTATTTTCAAGAACTACCGTAGTACGTTCATTTTCTTCAGAAGACTTTGGATGCCAAGCCACTAAAAACTTACCTGGATGATACTTACTAAATTTAACTTTTCCACCTATAGGATTACGTGTAACATGAACATTTACAGGTGACATAAATACAGAAACTTGCAAACGCTGATCTTTGTAATACTCTTTTTCAAAGACTTCTTCGATTACAACTACTTTTCCATCTACAGGAGAAACTACAGTATTTAAGTCTATTACTGTATTTCTTTTAGGGTTTCTAAAAAATTGTAATATAAGTACTAAAAAAATAAAATAAAGCCCATAAAGACCGTATGCGATCTCTGGTATTAAAACAAAACTTTTAGTAAGTAAAACTAATATAATAATACTAATTAACGTGATACTAATAATAGTGTATCCTTCTTTATGAAACATAATATTGAATAAAAATGATATATATAAATACAAATGGACAAACAAACAAAATACTATCTAAACGATCATAAATACCTCCATGGCCAGGCATAATCGTTCCACTATCTTTGACTCCAGCAATACGTTTAAACTTAGATTGCACAAGGTCTCCTAATGTACCTGAAATACCAACAATAAACGCAATAACTACCCATTGTGTTTTACTGATTGGAATATCGTGACAGGGCAAAAAATAATAGCCTGTAAGCACGCAGCTTATTAATCCACCTATAAACCCTTCTATTGTTTTTTTAGGGGATACACGCTCGAAAAGTTTATGTTTACCTAAATATTTCCCAAATGCGAAAGCTAAAGAATCATTCACCCATATTAAAATAAAACAATTAAAAAGTATTTTAGGTGAAAATATTTCTGGGTTTGCACTAAACGGAAGAAGACTTATAAAAAGCAATCCGCCTGTTAAATAAAAAATACTAAGTAAAGGTTTATGCGTTACAAACCTTTTAGGAACATCCTCTTTTTGGTATAATGATAAAATAAGTAAGCACTGTGTAATTAGTGTAATGCTTAAAAAAGCATACACAAAATAGCGTACATTTTGGTAAAAAAGATGTGTAGCTACAAGTAAAAAACCTAAAATTAGATAGTAAAATGATTTATTTTTCAGTGTAGTAATTAATAAAAACTCTTTAAGACAGATTACTCCTAGAAAACAAATAACGGCTAAAAAAATAGCAGGCATACCACAATAAGTAGCTCCAACGATTAAAGCTATGTAAACAATTCCTGAAAGTATTCTAAGATAAAGATTCTTCATTAGCTTGATTAAATATTCAGTAATTCTGTTTTATTGTAAGAGCTTGTTCCACTCAAAAATGAAATACTATAAAATTAGAAGTGTAAAAATAGAATATCTATATGTTTTTTACTAAAATAAAAGCGAATAAGCCTCATTTTTCAGGGCTTATTCGCTTTTATTAAGACAAACGGTTTATAGGAAACTTTATAACCTTCTTAGAACTTGGATCACTTTAAAAGGATTTACATATCCCAGATATACACATCATTTAAAAGTAAACCAATAACAGCAAACTTTTGAATTACAGTTTGTATTTAGTTGAAACAAGTTTTATGAAACAGCTTCTTCTTTTTCAAAAGGTCTTTTTCCAAAAATTTCTTCAAGGTTATCTTTAAAAATCACTTCTTTTTCAAGAAGTACCTCTGCAAGTTCTGTAAGTTTATCTTTATGTTCTTCCAAAATATTAATAGCTCTTTGATATTGAATTTCAATAATTTCAGAAATCTCTTTATCAATAAGTTGAGCAGTCTCTTCACTGTAAGGTTTACTAAAGTTATAATCACTTTGACCTGAAGAATCATAATAAGTAAGATTACCTATTTTATCATTCAAACCATAAACGGTGACCATGGCACGTGCCTTTTTAGTAACTTTTTCTAAATCACTCAACGCACCCGTTGAAATTTCATTAAAAATAACCTGTTCAGCAGCTCTACCTCCAAGAGTTGCACACATTTCGTCTAACATTTGATTAGGACGTACAATTTGACGCTCCTCTGGTAGATACCAAGCTGCTCCCAAAGATTGCCCTCTTGGCACAATAGTAACCTTAACTAATGGAGAAGCATGTTCGAGCAACCAACTGATCGTAGCGTGTCCTGCCTCATGAAAAGCAATAGCTCTTTTTTCACTTGGAGTTATAATTTTATTTTTCTTTTCAAGCCCTCCTACAATACGATCTACTGCATCTAAAAAATCTTGTTTCCCAACAGCTTTTTTCCCCTTACGTGCTGCAATAAGTGCGGCTTCATTACAAGCATTTGCAATATCAGCTCCAGAAAAACCAGGGGTTTGTTTAGCTAAAAACTCAGTATCAAACTCTGAATCTACTTTTTTAATTGGTTTAAGATGAACTTCAAAAATTTGTTTACGTTCACGCACATCAGGTAAGTCTACAAATATTTGTCGATCGAAACGTCCTGCACGCATTAATGCTTTATCTAAAACATCTGCTCTGTTAGTTGCTGCAATTACAATTACGTTACTATCAGAACCAAAACCATCCATCTCTGTGAGTAGTTGATTTAAAGTATTTTCTCTTTCATCATTGGACCCCGACATATTACTCTTACCTCGGGCACGCCCAATAGCATCAATCTCATCAATAAAAATAATTGCTGGAGATTTATCTTTAGCTTGTTTAAATAAATCACGAACCCTAGAAGCACCAACACCAACAAACATTTCTACAAAATCAGAACCAGAAAGCGAAAAGAAAGGCACTTTTGCCTCTCCAGCTACTGCCTTCGCTAACAATGTTTTACCTGTCCCTGGAGGACCTACAAGTAAAGCTCCTTTAGGGATTTTACCACCAAGAGAAGTATATTTTTCAGGGTTTTTAAGAAAATCTACAATTTCTTGCACTTCTTCTTTCGCTCCTTCAAGTCCTGCTACATTTTCAAAAGACACTTTAACATCTGTATCTTGGTCAAAAAGTTTTGCCTTAGATTTTCCGATATTGAAAATCTGTCCTCCAGGACTACCACCTCCACCACTCATACGACGCATAACAATCACCCATATACCAATAATCAATACAAAAGGTAGTAATGAAACTAAAAGATCTGCAAGAACATTAGTTTCACTTTGAAAAATTACTGGAGTATTTAACTGATTCCGTTTTTTAATATCTGCAATAGTATTTTCAAAATTCTGTAAATCTCCAAATTCAAATTGATAATCGGATTTACTAGAGTTATAAGACGCAGCACTTATATAACTACTATCGTCTTTTTTATGAACTTCTGATTTTTTTGCTTCTTCATTTAAATAGATTTTTGCAATACGTTTATTAACTACTACAATTTTAGAAACCTCTCCTTTTCGCAGGTATTCTGAAAATTCTGAAGTAGAAATCTCTCTACTATTACTCATATCATTTTCAAAAAAAGTAATAGCTATAAGTCCAACGATTACAGCAATAATAATCCAATAAGACTTAAATTTAGGTTTTTTATTAAACTCTGTTTTTTTTTGCTTTTTAGACATCTTTTACAGTAAGTTAAAATTTAATAGTTAGAAGTAATGCGAGTAGTCTTTGCATCGCCCCATAGTTCTTCGATATTGTAATGTTCTCGAATATGTTTTTGGAATATATGAACAACAACATTTACATAGTCCATAAGTACCCATTCTCCGTTATCAGTTCCTTCCACATGCCATGGCTTGTCTTTTAAACTTTTACTCACTAATTTTTGTACGGAGTTTACAATAGCATTTACTTGTGTATTAGAATTACCATTACATATAATAAAATAGTCACATACTGTGTTTTCTATTTTCCTA
>WTKB01000212.1 GCA_011524575.1 Aquimarina sp. | reverse complement strand
GGCAATAAAATGATCGTTCTTTAGGATATTCCTAAAGTTGGCTTACCTTTGAGGTTCTGATACCAATTGATCTTTAAAATCGATATAAAATAAAATAAAAGAAACGATTTATTATATCGATTTTAAAGATTAATTGGTATGATTATAAAATAAAGTATCATACCTTTTAAAGAATAAATATGGAGATAGGGGTTTTTCATGAATTAACCATTGTAAAAGAACGAGACCAAGGACTTTACCTCACTGATGATTTAGGAGATGAGGTTTTGCTTCCTAATAAGTATGTTCCTGAGAGTTTTGAGTTTGGTGATACATTACGTGTTTTTGTTTATTTAGATCATAGCGAAAGAGAGGTAGCTACAACTCTAGAGCCTTATGTTACGGTTAATAAATTTGCCCTTTTAAAATGTGTGTCTACAACAGAATTTGGAGGTTTTTTAGATTGGGGATTAGAAAAAAACTTATTTATACCCTTTAAAGAACAAGTAATTAAAGTTCGTAAAGGGGAGTGGTATTTGGTACATGTGTTCAAAGATGAGAAAACCAATCGATTATTAGCTTCTTCCAAAACCAATCGGTTTCTAAATAATAATAACATTACACTTAAGGCGTATGATAAGGTGGAGGTTATTGCTTCACACCCATCTGATAAAGGTTGGAATGTAATTGTAGATCAAAAGTATTCGGGCTTAGTGTATCACGATGAGATTTTTCAAAAAATTAGTGTAGGGGATGTGATTACTGCTTATGTAAAGAAAGTACGTCGAGATAATAAAATAGATATTACTTTACAGCAACACGGTTACCGCTCTATTGATCCTAATGCTGATATTATCGTTAATTTATTAAATGCAGAAGGCGGATTTTTACCATTAACGGATAAATCAACCCCTCAAAAAATTCAAGAAATACTCCAAATGAGTAAAAAGAATTTTAAAAAAGCGGTAGGGTTTTTGTATAAAAAACGTAAAATTGTTTTAGATACCGATGGTATTCGATTACGTAATCCTAATAGTTAATACTGATTTATTATGCACATTCCTTTTCAAGACCTTCCTGAAAGTTCCAGAGTTTGGATCTATCAATGTAACCGTACATTTTCTGAGCAAGAACAAGTTTTAGTAAAACAAAAACTAGAAACATTTTTAGAAAACTGGAGTGCACACGGCATCCCTTTACAAGCGGGTTATGAGATACCTTATAACCGATTTATAGTTATTGCTGTAAATACCGCAACACAAGCTCCTACAGGTTGTGCAATAGATGCTTCTGTAAGACTTATTCAAGAATTGGAGGCTGATTTTAAAGTGGATCTTTTAGATCGAATGAATGTTTCTTTTAAAAGTGGTGCCTTTGTGGCGTATAAAAACTTAATCGACTTTAAAAAGATGATTAAAGATAAATCGGTGTCTGCTTCTACTATTGTATTTAATAATTTAGTGACCAACAAAGCAGAGTATCAAAATCATTGGGAAGTTCCTATGGATCAGAGTTGGCACAGTCGTTATTTGAAATAGAAGTCATTTAAACTTTTTTGTCCTGTTTATTCTTATGAATATAAATTATTACACCACTATTATTTGGTCTTTTCTGTTGTTTAGTATAGGGCTAGTAACTTCCTGTTTTGCTCAACCATCGGTTTTAACCTCTGTAAAAACTCTTAAAACTGTAAAAACCATAGACCCATTACTTACTGATGATGTTTGGGTACAGCAAAAATGGGTAGATAGTGTGTATAATAGTTTGTCTACTCGAGAAAAAATAGGACAGCTTTTTGTTGTTGATGCTTTTTCAAGTAAAGGAAATCTAGAACAAGAACGCATTCTAAAACTTATAGAGCAGCATCATGTAGGTGGTGTGATGTTCTCAAAAGGTACGCCATTGGCACAGGCGAAAATAACCAATACCCTTCAAAGCAGGTCAAAAGTCCCTTTGCTTATCAGTATAGATGCCGAATGGGGGCTGGCTATGCGTTTAAAAAACACCTATGCTTTTCCATGGAATATGACTTTAGGAGCAGTATCTGATGCTCGTTTATTAGAACAAACAGGTAGCCAGATTTCTAGGCATTGTAAGCGTCTTGGCATACACATGAATTTTGCTCCGATACTGGATATTAATACCAACCCTGATAATCCTATTATTGGAAACCGTTCTTTTGGCGAGAACAAAGAAGAGGTCGCTTTCCGAGCTGGAGCATTTCTTAAAGGTGCACAACATCAAGGGGTACTTTCTTGTGGAAAACATTTTCCAGGACACGGAGACACCCATCAAGATTCCCACAAAACACTTCCTACGATAAGTTTTGATAAAGAGCGTATTTATAAAACGGAATTGTATCCGTTTCGTAAAATGATACAGCATGGACTTTCCAGTATTATGGTAGCCCATTTGAATATTCCAAGCTTAGAATCAACCGTAGGATTGCCTTCGACACTTTCAAAAAAGATTGTTACAGGAATTCTTAAAGAAGAATTAGGCTTTAAAGGGCTTATTATTACCGATGCCTTAAATATGAAAGGAGCTTCTAATTATAAAGAACCTGGAGCCATTGATCTTGCCGCTTTTAAAGCAGGAAATGATGTGCTTTTAATTTCAGAGTCGGTAGAAAAAGGCATTGCTAAAATAGAAAATGCACTTAAAACACGTGAAATTAGTGAGGAGCGTTTGGAACATTCTGTTAAAAAAATATTAAAAGCAAAATATAAGGCAGAACTACATTGCTATCAGCCCATAGCTCTAAAGAATTTATCTGAAGATTTAAATGATAGATCCAATGAAGTACTGTATCATCAAATTAGTAAAAAAGCATTAACACTGATTAAAAACGAGGATCAGACACTTCCTATAAAAAAGTTAGAAACTCAAAAAATTGCCTATCTTAATTTAGACGGATCTTCGAGTAGTGGAGCAGCATTTTTAAAACAATTGAGAATGTACACCCAAATCGATGAAATAACTTTAGATAACTCGCAAGCTACAGCCAGTGCCGCTCTTTCTAAAAAAGTAGCGGATTATAATTTAGTAATTGTAGGTTTTCATCCTTCTAATGCCTCTCCTTGGAAAAAGCATGCGATAAGCACCTCTCAAAAAGCTATTCTCAGTCAGTTGGTTCAGTTAAAGTCAACCGTTTTAGTGAGTTTTGCTAAGCCTTATGCTTTGCAAGGCTTGGAAATGCCTCTTTCCCAGCTTAAAGCGGTATTGGTCGCTTATCAAAACCACGACTACTTCCAAGAGAATGCTGCACAAGCACTTTTTGGTGCTATAGATGTCTGTGGAAAATTACCTGTAAGTATTTCAGAAACCTATCGAGCAGGAGACGGTTTTTTTTTGACTAAAAATGACGTTTTAAGTTATGATTTTCCAGAGAATGTAGGTTTAGATCCTGATAAATTAGCCGAAATAGACACCTTAGCTCAAAGGATCATAGATGAAAAGATGAGTCCTGGTATGCAAATATTGGTATCTCGCAGTGGAAAAGTGGTTTATCATAAATCTTTTGGATACCATACTTACGAGAAAAAGACACCTGTAACTTTTGATAGTTTATATGATTTAGCTTCTCTTACTAAAATTCTTGCGACACTTCCTTTAGTGATGGAGTTAGAGGAATCTTGTGTTTTAGATTTAGAATCCACTCTTGGAGAACTTCTGCCATCTCTTGCGACTACTAATAAAAATGAAATACGCCTTATTGATGCGTTAAGTCATCAATCTCCTTTGCGAGCTTGGATTCCTTTTCACCGAAATACATTAGATTCCGTAACAGGTAAACGATTACCAAGCTATTATCATCAGTTGTCGTCTGAAAAATACGAACTACCTGTGGCAAAATCCCTTTTTACCACTTCAAAAATTAAAGATTCTATTTTCCATTGGATTGCAGAGAGTGAACTTCGTACCTCTCAAACTTATAAATATAGCGATCTGATCTATTATCTTTTAAAAGAATTTATAGAGGATTTTTATCACCAACCTTTAGATGAAATTGCAACTTCCCATTTTTATAAATCATTAGGAGCAAATTACACGGGTTACAAGCCTTTGGATCGTTTTCCAATTTCTAAAATTGTGCCTACAGAAAACGATTTGTCTTTTAGAAATCAAGTACTACATGGTTATGTTCACGATCAAGGAGCAGCTATTCTAGGAGGAGTAGCAGGGCAAGCGGGTTTGTTTGCCAATGCCAATGATGTTGCTAAAATGATGCAAATGTATGTGCAAAAAGGAACGTATGGAGGGCATTTTTATTTTCATGAGAGTACCTTCAATACCTTTAATACCTGTTATTTTTGTGAGTCCAATCAAAACCGCAGAGGAGTAGGTTTTGATAAACCTCAACTAAAAAAGAAAGGACCTACATGTGGGTGCGTTTCTAAGCGTAGTTTTGGGCATAGCGGTTTTACGGGGACATATACTTGGGCAGATCCAGAAAATGAGTTGGTATATGTATTTTTAAGTAACCGTATTTACCCTGATGCTCAAAATCGAAAATTAATTACTTCAAATATTCGTACTGAAATTCAAAAGGTGATTTATGAAGCTATGGAGTAGTTTTTTATAGCTGTAAACAAAATGTACTTGCATTTTCCTACCACTCATTTATACAGAATGATAATTTTTATACGCATTAAGTGAGTTTCTTGAAAATGTTAGCTACTTTAGTGGATTGAATTAAAATATTCAAAAATGAACCGAATAAAAGAGGTTTTAGAAGAAAAAGGAATCAAGCAAGTTTAGCTTGCTGAAAAATTTTGAAAAAGCTACAATATGGTTAATGGTTATGTTCAAAACAGAAGACAACCGACCTTAGAGCTATTGAATAAAATAGCAGACATTTTAGATGTAAGTGTTACTGAAC
>WTKB01000141.1 GCA_011524575.1 Aquimarina sp. | reverse complement strand
GATATATGCATTATTTAAAAGCAAACCAAAATGGTAAACTTTTGAATTACAGTTCGTATTCCCTTTAAACAAGCTCTAAGAATTGGTATTATAACAATCAATCTTTTGAAATCACTTTATTTTACAGCGATTTCAAAAACCAATTAGTTTAATCAGGTTTTATCTAACTTAAACTTTAACTATTGAAAACACTTCGTACCCTCAAAGTAATGAATGACCCTATTTATGGCTTTATTACAATTCCTAATACTTTTATTTTTAATTTAATAGAACACCCCTATTTTCAGAGGCTTCGTAGGATTAATCAGATGGGGGTAAGTTATTTAGTATATCCAGGGGCACAACACACCCGTTTTCATCACGCCATTGGTGCGATGCATCTTATGCAGCAGGCAATTTATGTATTGAAGCTTAAGGGAGTTAAAATCACTAAAAAGGAACAAAATGGGCTTTTAGCAGCTATTTTATTACATGATATAGGACACGGCCCTTTCTCTCATGCTTTGGAAGGTTTATTATTGCCATCCGTGAGTCATGAACAGATCTCTCTTGTATATATGGAATTACTCAATAAAGAGTTTAAAGGAAAACTAGACACCTGTATTCAGATTTTTAAAGGAGAGCATCCTAAAAAGTTTTTATATGAGTTGATTTCCAGTCAACTAGATATGGATCGGTTAGATTATTTAAAAAGAGATAGTTTCTATACAGGAGTTGCTGAAGGTAACGTAAATAGTGAGCGTTTAATAAAAATGTTAAATGTTGTAAACGGAGAATTAGTTGTGGAGCAAAAGGGTATTTATTCTATAGAGCAATTTTTACTTTCAAGGCGTATGATGTATTGGCAGGTCTATCTGCACAAAACTAATATCGTTGCAGAAAATATTCTAGTTAAAATTATGCAGCGTGCTAGTTATCTGATTAAAATAGGTGCTAATATTCCTTGTAGTAGGGCATTAAAAGAAATTTTACAACTGAAAAACTCAACATATAATACATTAGGAAATCCTTCGGAATTTTTATCACAAAAACGAATGGAACAATTTAGTGATTTAGATGATTTCGATATTATTTCCGCAATAAAAGAATGGAAAAATCATTCAGATTTTATATTAAGAGAATTATCTAGAAGGTTTATATATCGTGATCTTTTTAAAATTAAAATGAGTAAAACGCCTATTACTAATGAGTTAAAAAAACAAAAAGCAAGGAAGATTCAAAAAAAACTAGGTGTTTCAAAACAAGATCTACACTATTTTTTAATTGAAGATCAAATTTCTAACCAAGTGTATAATAAAAAAACTCAGAAGATAAAATTATTAAATAAAAACGATACATGGAGTTATTTTAGTCATCAAAGTGATCCATTTCAAGGGCAGTTTCTTTCAAAAAAAGTAATCAAATACTTTTTGTGTTATCCTAAAATCTAGGAATTTTATATTTTTGCTTTGATGAAATTTACAGCACAACAAATTGCAGACCTTTTACAAGGTGAAATTAAAGGAGATCCAGAGGCACAAGTCAGTCAACTCTCCAAAATTGAAGAGGGTGTTCATGAATCCCTTTCTTTTTTGTCTAACCCTAAATACACCAACTATTTATATACTACTAATGCAAGTGTAGTTATCGTAAATAAAGACTTTGAACCACAAAAACCAATAAGTGCTACACTTATCAGAGTGACAAATGCTTCACAAGCTTTTGCTAAACTTTTGGAATATTATCATGCTCATAAACACAGTAAGACCGGTATTGAGTCTCCGAGTTTTATTGCGGATGATGTAGTACTTGATAAAGACGCTTATATTGGAGCTTTCTCTTATCTTTCTAAAGGTGTCAAAATAGGAACTAATCCAAAAATATTTCCTAATGTATTTATTGATGAAAATGTAACTATTGGTAATGATGTAGTTATATATTCAGGAGCTAAGATTTATTCCGATACTCAAATAGGGGATCGATGTATAATTCATGGAAATACGATTATCGGTTCTGATGGTTTTGGATTTCAGCCTGATGAAAATGGCGTTTTTCAAAAAGTTCCTCAAACGGGAAATGTTGTATTAGAGGATGATATTGAAGTAGGTTCGTGTACCACTATTGATAGAGCCACTTTAGGATCGACAATTATCCGTAAAGGAGTAAAACTAGATAATCAAATCCAGATTGCTCATAATGTAGAAATCGGAGCACACACTGCTATTGCTGCACAAACTGGTATCGCAGGTTCTACTAAAATAGGAAAACATTGCCTTATAGGTGGGCAGGTAGGAATTTCGGGGCATTTAAGGATAGGTGATCATGTGAAAATACAAGCACAATCGGGTGTAGGAAGGAATATTAAAGACCATGAAGCTATTCAAGGAAGCCCATCAATTGGCTATTCAGACTATAATAAGTCTTATGTACATTTTAAAAATTTACCAAAAATTGTTAACCGTATAAACGCATTAGAAAAAAAATAAACCATGAATAAGTGTAGCGTAAAACAAAAAACGATTCAGCAAGAAGTAAGTGTATCGGGTGTTGGATTACATACAGGGCAACAAGTGTGTTTAACATTTAAACCTGCAAATCCTGATACTGGTTATGTATTTAAACGTACCGACCTAGAAGGTTCACCGAGCCTTAATGCTAAAGCTGAGTATGTTAAAAATACAGATAGAAGCACTGTTTTAGAACATAATGATGTTCAGATCAAAACCACCGAACACGTGCTGGCTGCTCTTGTAGGACTTGGTATTGACAATGTTTTAATAGAAGTTGATGCAGTAGAATTACCCATTATGGATGGTTCTAGTAAATTTTTTATTCAAGCTTTAAAAGAAGCAGGGATTAAAGAACAAGAAAAGTTTGTTGATGAATATGTTGTTACAGAAATTATCAACTATAAAGACCCTGAAACAGGTAGTGAAATTACTTTACTTCCAGCGGATAGTTACCAACTTCAAGTAATGATTGATTTTGATTCTCAGGCATTAGGTACGCAAAATGCTTTTTTAGATGATATCAATGCTTTTGAAACAGAAATTAGTAATGCTAGAACTTTTTGTTTTTTACAGGAAATAGAACCCTTATTAGAGAAAGGACTTATTAAGGGAGGAAATCTTAAAAATGCAATTGTATATACCGACTCTCAGCCAAATCCAGAGATTCTAGAGCGTTTAAAAGAAGCTTTTGATAAAGAAGATATTTCAAAAAATGCTAACGGAATACTTAATAATTTAAATTTACATCATACCAATGAGGCAGCACGTCATAAACTTTTAGACGTTGTAGGAGATCTGGCTCTTGTAGGTACACGCATTCGCGGAAAGATTATTGCTTATAAACCCGGCCACTTTTCCAACACTGAATTTGCTAAGATACTGAGCAAAAGAATCAAACACGAAAAGCGTAATTTTGTACCAAAGTTTGATCTCTCCGAAAAACCATTAATGGATATCCATAAGGTAATGTCCTTACTTCCGCATCGTTTTCCATTTTTACTTATAGATCGTATTATTGAGATGTCTGATAGTCATGTTGTGGGTATGAAAAATGTAACAATGAATGAGCCTTTTTTTAATGGACATTTCCCAGGTGCACCAGTAATGCCAGGAGTTTTACAAGTGGAGGCCATGGCACAAGCAGGGGGTATACTGGCTCTAAGTGCCGTACCAGACCCAGAAAATTACTTGACTTACTTTATGAAAATTGATAATGTACGTTTTAAGCAACAAGTAATACCTGGGGATACACTTATATTTTATCTCGAACTTATTACCCCAATACGCAGAGGTATTTGTCATATGAAAGGACGTGCTTATGCTAATAATAAATTGGTTTCTGAGGCTGAATTAATGGCTCAGATTGTAAAAACAAAAAATAATTAGTTAATAAAACTATTACTATATGAATCAGCCACTTGCCTATGTGCATCCGCAAGCTAAAATTGCTAAGAATGTGGTCATTGAACCGTTTACTACCATTCATAGTAATGTAGTGATTGGGGAAGGGACATGGATTGGATCTAATGTGACTATAATGGAAGGTGCACGCATTGGAAAAAATTGTAATATTTTTCCTGGAGCTGTAATTTCGGCTGTACCACAGGATAAAAAATATAACGACGAAGATACAGTAACTATTATTGGTGATAATACTACTATTAGAGAATGTGTAACCGTTAATAGAGGGACTACCGATAAAATGAAGACCCAAATAGGGAATGACTGTTGGATAATGGCATATAGCCATATTGCTCATGATTGTATTGTGGGAAATCATTGTATATTCTCCAACAATAGTACTTTAGCTGGACATATTACTATTGGAGATTATGTTGTTCTTGGTGGAATGACAGCTATTAATCAATTTTGTAGTATTGGAAATCACGCTTTTGTAACAGGAGGTACTTTAGTACGTAAAGATGTTCCACCTTATGTAAAAGCAGGACGTGAACCCGTATCTTATGTAGGTATTAACTCCATAGGGCTTCGTCGAAGAGGTTTTGACACAGATAAAATACGAGAAATTCAAGATATTTATCGTATTCTTTATCAAAAGAATTACAATAATACACAAGCTTGCCGTATTATTGAAGCTGAGACACAAGCAAGTTCCGAGCGAGACGAAATTTTACAATTTATTAAAAACTCTCAGAGAGGGATTATGAAAGGTTATTTTTAGAGTGTTTACACAAGCTCTTATATAGACCTATATAAGTATAATAAAAAGAGTTAAAAATTATAAATTACAATCATCATGGCAAATACCAGTGATATTAGAAATGGACTTTGTATTCGTTACAGTAACGATATTTATAAAGTTATTGAATTTTTACATGTAAAACCAGGTAAAGGACCTGCTTTTGTACGTACTAAATTAA
>WTKB01000174.1 GCA_011524575.1 Aquimarina sp. | reverse complement strand
GAACTGTAATTCAAAAGTTTAAGGTTTTGGATTACTTTTAAATGATGCACATATCTAGATATGTAAATCTTTTTAAAGTGATCCAAGTTCTTAAAATTTTGGATTACAGGAAGTAGGGAGTTTAAACAAGTTCTTAACGAATTACCTCTACCCACTGCCCTTTATTACGCACAAAATAGTCATTGTCATACATAGCTTCACTCTGTAAACCTGGGTAATAATATTTACCTAAATAGGAAGCATTGAGCAATACCTCAAAAGAGATGCTTTTATTGGCCTTTAAATCAAAATAGAAATGAATTTTATCATCACGAATATCGGTATAATCCGCTGCTGAAGTTCGACCTGACCCCATATAACGCGTATTTACAATTTCCCATCCTGAAGGAAAGATTTGCGTAAGAGCAATGTCTTTTACATCCTCAGAACTTGTATTTACAAGTGTGACCTTTGCAATAAAGTCTGTACCTTGTTTCAATTTATCAATAGCTACAAGTTTACCATCTTTAGATTTAAAACTTTGATCGACCTTAAACCCTCTATGAATAGTTTTCTCTTTACCTACAGGAAGGATTCCCTTTGATAAAAGCTGTAAATAGAGATCTTGATCATTATTATTCTTTAAAGTAAGTGTCGAAGTTCCCTCAGATAAAACCACAGGAGTACCTATAGCTATACTTTTACTACTTACAACAGCTATTTCACCAGATTCATTTAATTGATAAGTAAAATTCAAGCCTTTACTTTTAGTATAATTAAGATACTTTGAAAGAGCTAAAAGACTATAAGCTGTTGTTTGGGTACTAAACCATTTTTTAGAAGCTAACTGATCACTAAGATCAGCTGCTAACTTTGATGCTTCTTGCTTTTTATCCAAGAGTAAAACAGTTTCTAAAGCCATTGCCATATTACGTACCTTAGAACCATAAGAACTTTGATCGGAACCTATGTTAAAACTATCTTCTATATTAGGCACTTGATTGTAAATTTCTTCTGCAACATCTTTATAACCAACAAGTGCATACGTTGCTGCCAGACGTAATTTCGCAGGTGCAGATAAAGAATACTCCGCAGATTCTAACAAACGATTCATTGCTGAAATATTAGGCTTACCCGCTAATGCAAGTGTATATAATCGATACGTTTTATTTAAATCACTACTACTATTATTAGTATGATTTCCACCAGAAGATTGTTCTTCTTGATAACGGATCCAATCTCTTTTGAAATTTAAAGGCAATATATAACCTTTGGCTTCAGCTTCTAAAAGAAAATGACCTGCATAACTTGTACCCCAATCATTGGCTGTAGTACTTGTAGTTGGCCAATACGAAAGTCCTCCATTAGGCTGTATAAAACGTTTAAGACGTTTAATCCCTGCCTCGATATGATTTTGAATAGTACTCAAGGTTTCATTATCAAGTTGTGTAATATCCTTTAAATATAACTGAGGAAACACTGATGAAGTAGTTTGCTCAACGCAACCGTGAGGGTAACGTATTAAATAATCCAACCTTTTTTGGTAATTCATATTAGGTAGTGTACTTGCCTCTAAAGCAAAACTATTACTTCCCTTAATACCAAAACTTGTTACAGGAACTTCTTTTTGTTCCCCTGCTTTAAGTACCACTTGCTCAATAGCTGTACTCTGAGGATTAGGATTGGTAATTGCTAAAGGAATATCTAAGAAAGTACTTTTGCCATTACCTTCAGCTGTGATCTTTAATTGTGTAGAATCAGGAGCATTTTCTGCTATTTCAATATCAAAAAAGACCATTTGCTCTCCAGGTTCAGAAAACAACAACTCCTTTTGGGTCGAACCAATAATACTAAAACCTTCATGAGATTTTAAATGTACTTTTACTTTCTTTAAATTTTTATTGGAAGTAAATACCGTAACAGGAATACTTACCTGTTCTTTAGGCGTTAGTTTTCTTGGAGCAGTACCTAAAATCATAAGAGGCTTTGTAACTGTTGCTGTTTTTTCAATAACACCATAAGCTTTATCTTCGGAGTTTGAAGCTACTAACATCGTACGTACTGCACCAATATATTTTGGTAATTTAATCTGATGTGTGGTACTTTTATTTTTATCCAAAAAGAAAGGACCTTTAAAAATAACCACAGGTTTAAATCGATTTGCTTTTCGAGATTTTCCTGCTTTAGCCATGCCGTCTCCTCCAACTTTAAAAACCTGATTAATACTACCTCCATAAGCACCTATTACTTCATCATACATATCCCAAGTTTTTACACCAAGAGCCTCTTTTTGATAAAAGTAATCCCATGGATTAGGGGTTTTATAATTTGTAAGTCCTAATAGTCCTTCATCAACAATAGCTAAAGTATAGTGCATTGGCTTTCCATCTTTTTCACTTACTGTAATAGCTACTGTTTGTTCACTCTCAAGAGAGTTAGGCATATCCAACTGAGGAGATAATTGTGTTTTGTCATTAACCACATCAATAGGAATTACACCATATAATCGAATAGGAAGGTCATTAACTGTAGCCCCATGTGGTTGTATCAGACTAATATTTACAAATATATTTGGAGTATATTCCTTTAAAATAGGAAGATCAAACTGTGTGTATTCTTCCTGAGTTTCTACCCAAAACATAGAAAGTACCTCCGTCCCATTTTCAATACTTACTAAAGCCCTTGCTCCCTCGCTCGATGGAAAGTTAATTTTTGCTACTTCTCCTGTTTGGTACTTCGATTTATCCGAAGAAAAATTTAATCGAGTTGCTGAAGATGATGTATTATCTTCTTGAGCCCTTCCTGCCCACCCAGGCCAATCGATATAAACAGTTTTACCTGTACTATGCCCAGAATTCTTATCCGTCACTAAAACTAAATAACGCCCCCATTCAGGCTCTTCAATTTTAAAGTTAAAAAATCCTTTTCCATTTTCATCCGTAGTGATATTAGTATTAAATACTTTATTCCTGTAACCATCACTATGAAAAGAAGAAAGATTTTCTTTAGAACTATCCCACCACCATTTCCATTCAAGTTGATATACTTCTACTTTTAATTTTCGATTTGCTTTTGATTTCCCATAACAATCTACACTTACGACATCAAATCGATGATCTATATCTGTAAGTAACATATTTCTTGCTGCATCGCCTTTAGGAGTACGAAGTCCTACATAAGTATCATAAACAGATAATGTTTTAGAAGTTACATGAGTGCTAAAATCTCCTGCATCTTCATGAACTTTAGTAGTAAAAAAAGCACGTACCAAACCTGGAGCACTTTGATCCACTTTTGGGGTGTAGGTAAAAGTTGCTTTACCTGTTTGATCCAATTCATCGTTAAATATCCTTGTACTTTCACTATTCAAACTTTTGGTAGGGTCTTCAAAATGGAAATCACCATACCTTTTAAAAGAGGTAGGTTTTGACTTATAATGAACACTCATATCTGTTTTTAAATTTTTAGCTACAGCTCCATGCAACCATTGAGCTTCTATTTTTGTAGTAATAGGTAGTGCTGCCTCTAAAATATCAGTAGGGTTATGAGTTCCTATACGAGGTTGTATTTTTAATCGGTTTGGCTTTATAGTTTCTATTTTAACTGTTTTTGAGAAATGTGCCCCTCCTACTTTTGCAACTACTTGCCAAGTTCCAGTGGGATCATCAACATCAGTATGAAATTTAAAACAATAGAGATTACTTGAAGTTTTTGTAACCGTTTCTGTAGCAGTAACTTTCCCAAAAGGATTTCGAAGCTCAAAAGTGATCGGATGACTGTCTGGTAATTTAAAAGCACTATCATCTAAAACAAAACTTAAATGCAAGGTATCAGAAGGTCGCCAAACAGCTCGCTCGGCATAGATAAACCCTTTCAAACCTTTTTCAAGACGACTTCCAGAAACATCAAAAGTACTCATAGAAAGTGCATGTCCATCAATGAGTTTAAGATATGTCTTTTGTTTCTTATGGCTCACTACAACAAAGTAAGGTACTTTATCTAGTTGTAAGTGAACAATTCCTTTAGTGTCAGTTGTACCTTCTTTAATTTCTTGTTGTTGGTAATTATAAAACTTTACACTTGCTTCTGGTATAGGTAGCGTAGTTAATAAATCACTTACAGCTACTTTAAAACTATTATTAATTCCTTTTTTAAGCGTAACTCCAAGGTTACTCGCTAATATATTTGTAGTTACCTTTAAATCCTTATAATAAGAATTATAACAAGGATTATTTCGTTGTGACCAGTTATAATAGGAATCTGAACTATCATAATCATCCCAATAACTAGATTCTAATTGAATATTTTTATCGTAATTAATCAAAGGTTTTCCAAGGTCAACATCAGGGGTTTCATTTAAACACGAATACAAAGAAAGAGCTTTATGTGCTCTGATATTTACTTGATAAATTGCTCCTGGAGTTGGCGTAATTAAAGGCTTTAAATCAATGGCAAAAGCGTTCCATTCATCAAGATTAAAACTAGGATTATCATTAAATAAAATCGTTTTTTGAAGTACAGGTCTAGCTACTTGTTGTAGATTTCCTTTAGAAGACAAGTTCTGAGTTTGTAAAAATTGTAATACATTATTCTCAAATATTTGAACCACCTCAAGTTCCACTCCTTTAAGATTAATGGATTTAAAATTAATTTTCAGATTTTCAGAATCAGGTAAAAAAGTACCACTTTGCAGTAACTCTATTTCTGGCTTAGGAGCATCAAAACTAATCTTTTCCTCTACAATATTTTTAAGTTTATCATTTTCTATATTCTGTATTCCAGGATAAACTTTTAAAGGTAAGATACCTTTTAAAATTTTTGTACTGTATATTTTTAAACTATTCCCCGCTACTTTATACTTTAAGCTTTTTAGATGTCCTAAACTTACTAAACCTTTAAAATTTTGATTTTTTAAAAGAGGATCAGAAAAATG
>WTKB01000156.1 GCA_011524575.1 Aquimarina sp. | reverse complement strand
TAAAATACAACTACAGCAAAAAAAATGGCATTGAACCAAGGAAACCCTTATAAGATAGTAGCTAAATTACTATTGGGTTTTGATAATGAACAAATCAATCACGATCGCTTTACACCAGATTTGTGTAAAAAAATCTATGCCGCTACCAGCTCTCAAGTAGACCTTACTAAAAGAAAGATATGGGCAAAAGAACTATATGAAAATCCCGATAAATTAGCAGAAACATTAAGTAATAAAACAGGTACTCAATCAAGAAATCAAACACAAATACAAACACCTACTTACAGACACGATCCACCACCTCCGTACCCAGAATTACCTCCAGATATCACCCGCTTTGGTGATAGTGTACCTTTTGACAGTCGTCATCTTACCTCTGCCACTAGATTTCCACAAGGTCCCTATTTAAGTAACAGTAAATATACACTTAGTAATTTAAAAACCTTTATTTTTGTGACTTCTATTATTTTATAAATTTAACTCTATAGTTTTGAAAAAATACTTTGCAGCAGGCTCTTCAAGTGTAAAAAATGATATTACCGCAGGAATTACTACTTCACTTGCAATGATACCCGAAGTAGTCGCATTTGCCTTTGTTTTGGGTATTGATCCACTAGTAGCTCTTTCAGGGGCATTTATGGTAGGGCTTATTGCTGCTATTTTTGGAGGGCGTCCAGGGCTTATTTCTGGAGCTGCTGGAGCAGTTGCTGTAGTACTGATCAATTTAATTATTGAAGGAAATGCACGAGGACTAAACTTTGAAGAACCCGTACAAAACATGGGGTATTATTACCTATTAGCAACGGTTATTTTAATGGGAGCGATTCAACTAATAGCAGGAGTTTTTAAACTGGGAAGGTTTGTAAGGCTCATCCCGCACCCTGTAATGATGGGATTTGTAAACGGACTTGCTATTGTGATATTTCTGGCACAACTTAAAATGTTTTACCGCAAAGACTTAGCTACAGGAATAGAAAATTTAATGCCTCAAGGGGAATTACTTAGTATGGGATTGATGGTACTTGTTACTATGGCATTAGTTTATATGCTACCAAAAATAAAGTTTACTAAAAAATTACCTGCTGCACTTACCGCAATTTTAGTAGTAACTTTCATAAAAATTGGCTTAGATCTAGATATATCTACTGTGGGCTCTTACATCCGTGAAGGTGGTGGAGATGGACTTAAAGGGAAATTTCCTACACCTAACTTAGAACTTTGGAAGTACTTACCTTTCACTCTAGATACCCTAAAATTCATTACACCTTATGCGTTACTAGCAGCAGCAGTAGGACTTATTGAAACCTTAATGACACTAAATTTAGTGGATGAAATCACAGAAACACGTGGAGATGGAAACAAAGAATGTTTAGCTCAAGGTTTTTCCAATACCATAAGTGGGCTATTTGGAGGAACTGCTGGCTGTGGTATGATTGGACAAACCATGATTAACATCAACTCTAAAGGACGTGGAAGACTTTCTGGAATTTCTATGGCAGTAACTTTAATTATCTTCATTCTTTTTATGGATACTTATATAGAAATGGTTCCTATTGCAGCACTTGTAGGAGTAATGTTTATGATGGTAATAGAAACCTTTGCATGGAGTAGTTTTAGAATTTTAAGACGTATCCCAAAATCTGATGCTTTTGTACTTATTGCTGTATCGACAATTACAGTTTTTGTAGATTTAGCCATTGCAGTAATTTCAGGAGTTATTATATCGGCATTAGTATTTTCTTGGGAAAGTGCTAAAAGAGTACGTGTAAATCGAAAAATTAAAGAAGATGGCACAAAAGTTTATGATGTTTGGGGGACTGTATTTTTTGGAAGTATCCAAAGCTTTAATGCTAAATTTGATATCAATAACGACCCAGAAAATATAGAAATTGATTTTATTGAAGCTCGAATTGCTGATCACTCTGCTTTAGAAGCTATCAATGTACTGGTAGAAAAATACAAAAACAAGGGAAAAAATGTTAAATTAAAACACTTAAGTACGGAGTGTAAAAATTTAATGCGTAAAGCCTCACCAAATATTAATGAAGTTATTGAGGAGAGTGTTGAAGACCCAAGATACCATGTAATGGCTAAAGCATTACAATAGTAATAATAGATATATTTAAAATTAAGTACTACTTATTTTGTACACTTCAAAAATCACAGGACTTGGCAAGTATGTTCCCGAAAACACGGTAACTAATGCAGATCTTTCCAAAATAATGGATACTTCTGATGCTTGGATTCAAGAACGCACAGGAATCAAAGAACGACGTCATATTAAAAAAGGTGATGGTAACTCTACAGCTATAATGGGAGCAAAAGCTGCCAAAATTGCCATTGAGCGTGCAGGTATTGCCAAAGAAGACATCGAACTCATTGTATTTGCAACACTTAGCCCTGATTATTTTTTCCCAGGTTGTGGCGTACAAGTACAAGATCTTTTGAACTTACCAACAGTACCCGCATTAGATGTTCGTAACCAATGTAGTGGTTTTATTTACGCACTTTCTGTGGCAGACCAATATATAAAAACAGGTATGTACAAAAACATACTTGTAATAGGTAGTGAAAACCACAGTGGCGGATTAGACATGACTACTCGTGGACGCTCGGTGTCTGTGCTTTTTGGAGATGGTGCAGGAGCCGCAATACTTAGTAGAAATACAGAAGAAGATAATACAGGTGTACTATCTACACACTTACATAGTGAGGGTGCATTTGCCAAAGAATTAGCACTTATTGGTCCGAGTACTTCTCATTGGGTAGATCAAATCATAGTAGAGGAAAAAAACTTAAAAAGAGACCCTAAAGCCCCTATTGATTACTATCCTTATATGAATGGGCAACTCGTTTTCAAAAATGCAGTTGCTCGATTTTCAGAAGTAATCAATGAAGGTTTAGTGGCTAACCAACTTACTGCAAAAGACATTGATCTTTTAGTACCTCATCAAGCCAATTTGAGAATTGCTCAATTCATTCAGAAAAAATTTGATTTAAAAGACCACCAAGTATTTAATAATATTCAAAAATACGGTAATACTACAGCAGCTTCAATTCCTATTGCACTAACAGAAGCTTTTGAAGAAGGCTACATTAAAAAAGGAACTATCGTAGTACTAGCAGCATTTGGTAGTGGATTTACTTGGGCAAGTGCTGTAATTAAATGGTAAAATCAGAAATATCATTCCATGGAATTTTCATCAAAATTAGTAGAACGTGCGGTCTCAGAAATTGCTTTACTTCCTGGTATTGGAAAACGATCTGCACTGAGGCTTGTACTGCATTTATTACGACAACCTAAAGACCAAGCCAAGCATCTTTCCAGTGCTATTGCTGAGGTTCGAGAACATATCAAATACTGCAAATCTTGTTATAATATCAGTGATGTAGAACTGTGTGATATTTGCCAAAACCCATTGCGTGACCATAATTTGGTTTGTGTAGTAGAAGATATTAGGGATGTAATGGCTATCGAGAGTACCAGTCAGTTTAAAGGAGTATATCATGTCCTAGGAGGAAAAATTAGCCCTATGGATGGAATTGGGCCTCATGATTTAAAAATCCCAGAACTTATAGAACGTGTTAAAAACCATGAAATATCTGAACTTATCTTTGCTTTAAGTGCATCTATGGAAGGAGATACCACTAATTTTTACATCTATAATCAACTGAAAAAATTCCCTATAAAAATGACTTCGATTGCAAGAGGTATTGGTGTAAATGATGAGATTGAATATGCAGATCAAATAACTCTTGGCAGAAGTATTCTTCATAGAATACCACTAGAACAATCCTTAAAAATGTAAGCTTCTCTTGGTGGAAATAGAACTTTCAATAGTTATACTTAGTTACAACGCACCAGATTTTTTACACTTGTGCTTAGATAGCGTACATCGTGCATTAGTTGCGATACCTTCGGAGATTATTGTGATTGATAATGCCTCTACACAAGCAGTAGATAAAATGATTACCACTCATTTTCCAGAAGTAATTTTTATTCAAAACAAAAAAAATGAAGGGTTTGCTAAGGCTAATAATAAAGCTGTTAAAAAAGCTACAGGAAAATATATCTGTATATTAAACCCCGATACCGTTGTTGGAGAAACTACTTTTATTAAATGCTTACAAACCGCAAAAAAACAAGCTAATCTTGGAGCTTTAGGTGTGCAACTCATAGATGGTTCAGGAGTATTTCTTCCAGAAAGTAAACGCAATGAACCTACACCATTGGTAAGTCTATCAAAATTTTTAGGAATGTGGGGTTCCCAAAAATACCCCTATTACAGCAAATCCATTAATAAACAAGACTCTGGAAACGTTGAAGTGCTTGTTGGTGCATTTATGTTTTTAAAGCGTGAAGTATATACCAATGCAAATGGATTTGATCCTCGATTTTTCATGTATGGTGAAGATATTGACTTATCCATAAGACTTAAAAAAGACTTAAAACTTAACAACTTTTATTTAGGAAATGAAAAAGTGATACACTTTAAAGGCGAAAGTGGCATTAAAGACAAAAAATACCGAAAGCGATTTTTTGAGGCGATGCGCATTTACTACAAAAAACACTATGGAAATTCATGGTGCTTAAACATTGGAGTACAGATAGGTACTCGACTTCTATCTATGATTCAAAGCTTCAAAAGACAAAAACCTCATACAAAAGCAGCATCTTACGATCACTACTACTGGATAAGTAATAACCCACAATTACAACATCGACTAAAAGATAGCACACAAAAACCCGTAACAGGCATCAAGTTATCACAACTGCCCTTACAACTAAAAACTCAAAATTGCAAGAATAACTATCCCTCTAAAAGATGCTATATTTTCGACATGGAAAGTTATAACTACCAAGATGTCATCAACTTTATAAATAAATACCCTTGTAAAAACAAAGAGTTAAATTATAGCTTTCGGATTCGAAAAAGCTACACGGTTATAGGAAGTGTAAGTAGTTCGTGTTTAGGAGAGACTATTTATTTTTAAGATCAATTGGTATAATACCAATTGATCTTAAAAATAAATATGGATTTTGAACATCTTCTAGAAAATCAATTGATAATACTTAAATTTGCAGTGTATTAAAAGCATCTACAGATAAGTTATTTTTATTAGTATCGGTGCTAATCTAGAGTGCAAACTTATGGCAAAATTGGAATTAAAACTCCCAGCAATGGGAGAAAGTATCGCAGAAGCAACCTTAATCAACTGGATGAAAAACATTGGGGATAAGGTAGAAATTGATGATATTTTACTTGAAATTGCAACTGATAAAGTAGATTCTGATGTTCCTAGTGAACATGAAGGAATTCTAGTAGCACAATTATTTAACTCAGGAGATACCATCAAAATTGGAGAAGTCTTCGCTATTTTAGAAACTGAAGCAACTTCTTTAACAGATAAAAAGCAAAGCAACTTTGATAATCAAGAGCAGGCTAAGAACAGCGAACAACCAACACCAGAACTCCAAGAAAGTGTAGCTATTCTGGAGCAACAAATTTCAAAAGCTACCATAAAAGAAAATAGTACGATACTGTTAAATAATCCACTTTCTGGAAATATTAAATCACAAGAAATTGTAACTACAAGCGGAGAAATTGCTTACTATTCGCCATTAATACGAAGTATTGCACAGCAAGAAGGACTTACCTTAAAAGATCTTGAAGGTATTACAGGAACTGGATTAAAAGGTAGGGTAACTAAAAACGATCTATTAGAATTTTTAAAAAATAGAAAAGTAACCCCTTTTGTAGAAACAAACAGACTTACTGCAGCACCCACTCCCCAACCATTACCTACTTTACAATCACCAGTTCAAACTGCTGAAAAAGCAACAAACCCTTCCTTACAAGAGGTTTTCGAGCCTATGTCGCGCATGGGTAAATTGATCTCCGAACACATGACACGTTCACTACAAACATCTGCACATGTACAATCATTTATAGAAGTTGATGTTAGTAATCTTTGGAACTGGAGAAAGAAAGTGAAAGATGCCTTTATGACAAGAGAGCATGAAAAAATCACATTTACACCTGTTTTTATTCAAGCAGTAGCTGCTGCACTTAAAAAATTCCCATTAATGAATAGTACTCTGGAAGGAGATACTATTAAAAAGAAAAAAGCCATAAATATAGGAATGGCAACTGCACTACCAGATGGTCATTTAATTGTTCCTGTTATAAAAAACACCGATCAATTAAACCTAGTTGGAATTACTAAAGAGGTGAACAGATTAGCTAATAAAGCCCGTGAAAATGCTTTAAAACCAACTGATATACAAGAGGGCACTTACACTGTAAGTAATATAGGTAGTTTTGGAACTTTGTTTGGGACACCTATTATAAATCAACCTCAGGTGGGTATTTTAGCTATTGGAGCCATTCAAAAAGTACCTGCAGTTATAGAAACTCCAGAAGGAGACTTTATCGGTATTCGTTATAAATTGATACTATCTCATTCTTATGACCATAGGATAATTAATGGAGCACTAGGAGGTATGTTTGTAAAATTCATCAAAGACTATCTTGAAAGCTGGGATATCAATGAACCATTCTAAGAATATACGGCTAACAATTATAGATAGATAGTGAGAGCTTGTTTAAACTGAATTACAGTTTGTATTCAGTTTAAACAAGCTCTAAAGGTACTACTACTTCCTATAATCCAAAATTTTTAAAACTTTAGATCACTTTAAAAAAGATTTACAGCAATACTTGCTTAAAATTACTGTAAAACATATCACTATCATGAATCATATCGCTTAAAACACATCTTTAATCTAAAAAATATGTTTTATTAATAATTACGAATGAAATAGAATGAAAAAATCAGATTTTTTTGAATAATTTAGATGAAATAAATCCTCTATTATACAATGAAATTAAACCTCAAAAAACCGATTTGTTTTTTCGATCTGGAAACTACAGGCATACAAATAGCTAAAGATCGTATTGTTGAGATTTCAATTCTGAAAATTTTCCCAGATGGAAGTAAAACTTCCAAAACTTGGCTAGTAAACCCGCAAATACCTATACCTGCTGAGACTACTGCTATTCATGGAATCACAGATGAAAAAGTAGCAGATGCACCTACTTTTAAACAAATCGCTGCAGAAGTAAATCAGCTTATTTCAGGTTCTGATTTAGGAGGTTTTAATTCCAATAGATTCGATATTCCATTACTTGCTGAAGAATTAATTCGTGCAGATCAAAATTTTGATATGACACAATCAAAATCTGTAGATGTACAAAATATATTTCATAAAATGGAACAACGCACCCTTATTGCAGCTTACAAATTTTACTGTAACAAAGATTTAGAAGGGGCGCATAGTGCGGCAGCAGATACAGAAGCTACCTATGAGGTATTACTGTCTCAAATAGAGAAATACGAAGAATTAGAAAATGATATAAATTTTCTTTCAGAATTTAGTACTCGCAAAAAAAACGCAGACTTTGCAGGATTTATTGCATACAACAAAAAAGGACAAGAAGTATTTACTTTTGGTAAACACAAAAATAAAGTAGTTGAGGAAGTTTTTGAAAAAGAACCTGGATATTACAGCTGGATTTCTAATGCTGATTTCCCTTTATATACAAAAAAAATACTCACTGCAATCAGATTGAGAAAATTTAACGCTTAGAGCTTATTTAAACGCACTACTTCCTGTAATCAGTTTAAACAAGCTCTTAGTCAAAACATTTCAATTTAGTAATACATCTATGAAAATACTATGCGTGTATCCTTTTTCTGATTTCTCGACAACTGATTTGGAAGAAAATACAGATCTTAATCAAAAAACACTACTTTATATAAAACCTGATACCAGCTTATTATCAAAAGGGCAGTCTTTTTATTATCCTGAGTATTCAAATGATATTCACGTAAGAATCTGTTTAACAGCTAAAATCTGTAAAATTGGAAAGTTTATAGCCCCATCTTTTGCATCTAAATACTATAATAAACTCACTATTGGTATCGACTTTTGGGCAAAAGATCTACAAAAAGATCTTTCTAAAAAAGGGCTTCCGTGGCAGCCAGCAATTGGTTTTGATGCTTCTATGCAAGTGATGTCATGGAAAAATAAAGATGATTTTTATACTTTTTTCAGAAAGCAGGAAAATGCAAATAGTGATGGGGAAAACATCACCTATCGAATTAACGAAAAAGAAATAAAAATCAAAAATATAGAATATGCTCAAGAAAAATTACATGAAGCAATAGCTGTAGCTTCAAAGCAATGTAGTTTAAAAATCGGAGATATTATAAGTATTGATTTATCATTGAATAATCGTAGTGAGAGTTGTCAAATTCAAGATATACTCCATGTACAACTAGATTTAAACAATAGTTTACACTTAAAAATAAAATAATGAGCCAAAATTATTCCATTCAGAAAGTAGAGGAACTTGCAGGAGGAGATCAAGAATTCATTAAAGTACTTGTTAATACTTTTTTAGAAGAAATTTCTCAAGACCTAAAAAAACTTATAAACGCCGCAGAAAATAACAATCCTGCTATGGCGTATCAATATGCGCACAAGATGAAACCTAGCTTTCAGTTATTTAATGTTGCAGTTATTCCTCAAATTAATGAAATGGAAGGATGGTCTAAAGGTGAAATTGATTTTGAAAAAGCACAGCAAGTAGCACACTTTATTCGTGAAAACGTAGAGAAAGCTCTTGAAGAACTAAGCAATGATTTTTAATTGTTTTTTATGAAAGCACACATTGTAACCATAGGGGATGAAATTCTATCGGGTCAAATTACGGATCTAAATGCACCATTTATAGCCAATTATTTAAAAGAAATCGGTGTAAATACAACTAAAATATCCTCTATTGGTGACAATGCTATCGATCTAAAAAACATTTTAAGTTCACATAGTTCACCGAAAAATACAACGGAATCGGAACTAGAAATCGTTGTAATTACAGGCGGACTAGGGCCAACCGAAGATGATATCACTAAAAAAGTATGGTGTGATTTTTTTAAAGATACACTACAACTTTCCAATGAAGTGCTCACACATGTTGCACAAATTACAAACACCAGATCGCTAAAAGAAATAAACCCTAGAAATAGGGCTCAAGCCTTAGTACCGTCTAAATCAGAAATTATTTTCAATAAAATAGGTTCGGCACCAGGTATTTGGCATCAAATAAATCAAACTATTTTTGTGGCTATGCCAGGGGTACCCGCTGAGATGCAGTGTATGCTCAAAGAACAAGTAATCCCAAAACTCAAAAAACAATTTACTTTTGAAAAAACAGCATCCCAATCGCTGTATGTGTATGGAATTGCAGAAAGTGTTTTAGCAAGTCTTCTTCAAGATATCGAAACTGATTTAAACTTAAAAAAAATTACTATTGCTTACCTGCCTTATCCTGGTAGAGTTCAATTACAACTTAAAACAAAATTTGAAAAAGCTTTAAAGGAAGCTATTACAAAAATTCAAACAGTTTTAGAAAACAATCAAATCAGTTACACAGAAGAACAAGTTGCTGAAGTTAAAATAGCAGAAATTCTCACAAAAACAAATACGCATCTAGCATTTGCAGAAAGCTGCACAGGTGGATCACTTGCAGCTATTTTCACTTCAAAAGCAGGTGCATCAAAGTTTTTTAAAGGGAGTATGGTGACTTATGCTACCGAAGCAAAACAAAATATTCTAAATGTAAAACCAGAAACTATTACAACCTATTCCGAAGTTAGTAAACAAACTGTGGAACAAATGGCAATTGGAGCAAAAGAAGTTTTAAAATCTGATATTGCTCTTGCTACAACAGGCTATACCGGTGGGGTACCTTATGGTAAAAAAGGAAAACCAGGTCAAGTTTGGTTTGCAATTGCATGGTATGACAAAACAACAAACGAATCCAAAATAGATAGTTGGTACTTTGATTTTAAAGGAACAAGAACATTTATAACTCAAAAAGCCGTACAAAAAGCCATGGAATTACTCTATAATGTTGTAATTAAAATACAAAAATAAAAAAAAGATAACGGAGTATTTTTTTTAAAGTATAAAAAACGTATTTTTGTGGACTAAGTTGTTTAATAAATTTATATTAACATGTCAAGAGTTTGTGAGCTTTCAGGTAAGCGTAAAATGTATGGGAATAATGTATCTCATGCCATGAATAAAACGCGTCGTACATATGAGACGAATTTAATAAAGAAAACTTTTTTTATTCCTGAAACAGGAGAGTCAGTTACACTGAGAATTTGTGCTTCAACGTTAAAAACAATTAACCGTATTGGTATTTCTGAGGCTATTAAAAGAGCTAAAGAAAAAGGCACTTATAAAAAGTAATTCTTTTAATAGTATAAAAGACTAATATAGAAAAAGATGGGTAAAAAAAGTAAAGGTAATAGAATTCAAGTGATTTTAGAGTGTACAGAGTACAAAGAAGCTATAAAATCAGCAAACACAGGAGAAGCTACAGAAGCATCAGGGAAATCTCGTAAACCTGGTATCTCTAGATATGTAACTTATAAAAACAAAAAGAACACTTCAGAGCGTTTAGAATTGAAGAAATTCAGTCCTGCATTAAATCGCATGACATTACATAAAGAAATTAAATAATTTAGATTATGGCTAAGAAATCAGTAGCAACATTACAAACAGGATCTAAAAGACTTACAAAAGCTGTGAAAATGGTTAAATCACCTAAAACTGGTGCTTACGTTTTTGTTTCAGCAATCATGAGTCCTGATCAAGTAAAGGATTTTTTTAAAAATTAAGAGAATGTTCTCCAAATTTTTAATATATAACTAAAAATAGTCATTCTAATGAGGATGACTATTTTTTTTGTACCTTATTCACAAAAAAGATAAAATATAACTCATGGGCTTATTTAAAAAGTTTTTTTCAAAAGAAAAAAAAGAAACATTAGATAAAGGACTTGAAAAATCCAAAACATCATTTCTTAGTAAGTTAAGTAAAGCTGTTGTTGGAAAATCTAAGGTAGACGAAGAAGTTCTTGACGACTTAGAAGATGTGCTTATTTCTAGTGATGTAGGCCTTAAAACTACAGTTAAAATTATTGATGCTCTTGAAGAACGTGTAGCAATTGATAAATATGTTACTACAAAAGATCTTCATAGTATTTTAAAAGAAGAAATTGGAAATCTTTTAGCTTCTAATAGTACATCATCTACTGCTACAGGATTTGAAATTCCTGAAAACACTTCTAATACCCCATACGTAATTATGGTTGTTGGCGTGAATGGTGCCGGAAAAACTACAACCATTGGTAAAATGGCCTATCAGTTTAAAAGTAAAGGATTAAAAGTAGTACTTGGAGCTGCAGATACTTTTAGAGCTGCCGCTATAGATCAACTACAAGTTTGGGCTGATCGTGTAGATGTTCCTATTGTTAAACAAGCTATGGGTAGCGACCCAGCTTCAGTAGCTTATGACACCTTGAACTCTGGAGTGGCTCAAGGAGCAGATGTCATTATTATCGATACCGCAGGTAGGCTTCATAACAAAATTAATTTAATGAATGAGTTATCTAAAGTAAAAAAGGTAATGCAAAAAGTACTCCCTGATGCTCCTAATGAAATTATGCTTGTTTTAGATGGTTCAACGGGGCAAAATGCTTTTGAACAAGCAAAACAATTTACAGCTGCCACAGATGTAAACTGTATGGCAATAACCAAACTTGATGGTACAGCAAAAGGGGGTGTTGTTATTGGTATTAGTGACCAATTTAACATACCTGTAAAATATATCGGTGTTGGAGAAGGTATTGAAGATTTACAAGTATTTAATACCTCTGAGTATGTAGATTCCTTTTTTGGGCAATAATAATAATCCCAATTAGAGCTTGCTTAAACTGAATACAAACTCTTACATAAAAAAATCGTATAACTTTATTTGTTATACGATTTTTTTATACGATCTAAATTTCGCTTATTTTCTCGATCTTTTAAAGTTTCTCTTTTATCGTGTAGTTTTTTACCTCTAGCAAGAGCTATATTTATTTTTGCAAAACCATTTTCATCAATAAATATTTTTAAAGGAACAATAGTAAGCCCTTTATGCTGCACTTCTTTTCTAAGTTTTTGCAGTTCTTTTCTTTGCAATAATAACTTTCGCTCTGTCTTTGGTGCATGATTAAAGTACGTAGCATGGGAATAAGGCTGAATGGTCATGTTAATCACAAAAAGTTCACCTTTGGTATTAAACTCACAAAAACTTTCTACAATACTTGCCTTTCCCTCTCGGATAGATTTGATTTCTGTACCTCGAAGCACCATACCCGCCTTGTAAATATTGATGAATTCGTATTCAAATCGAGCTTTCTTATTCTGTATATTTACTTGAGGTAATTTAGATTTTTTCATAGAAGAGATAAAGAATAATTTTTAGAAATAGAACCGTACAGAAAACACATTGGCTGTAGTAGATTATAAAACCTAACATACAGCCAATGCAAAAAACTAACCTAACAAACCATTGTAAATATAATAATTAATACACCAATTGTAAGGAATTAACTTATATTTTTTCTATCGATTTTAATTATTAAAAAATAATTAACAATAAGCATCTAGAAACAAGACTACTATACTTTAAATAAATTTAAATTATTTTTTAAAAGGTTTTTCTTCATCACTAGTAATTCCAAGTGCTTCGTAGATGTAATCAAAAGTAGATAGAATTTCAGGTTCACCATCAATAACAGCAACATCATGCTCAAAATGAGCACTTGGCTTATTATCTTTGGTAAGTACTGTCCAACCATCTTTTAAAAAACGAGTACGTTTTGTACCCATATTAATCATAGGCTCTATGGCAAGTACTAAACCTTCTACAATTTTTTTACCCCTTCCTCTTTTTCCATAATTTGGTACTTGAGGATCTTCATGTAGTGTTTTTCCAAGTCCATGACCTACCAATTCTCTTACTACTCCATAACCTGCATCTTCACAGTGTTTTTGAATAGCATAACCAATATCTCCAATACGGTTACCTACCTTACATTGCTCAATACCTTTATAAAGAGAAGCTTTAGAAACCTCTAATAAACGCTTTACATCCTCAGAAACTTCACCTACTTCAAAGGTATAGGCATGGTCACCGTAAAACTCATTTTTAAGTACGCCACAATCAATAGAGATGATATCACCACTTTCTAAAGGAGTATTGTTAGGAATACCATGTACCACTTGTGCATTAGGACTCATACATAAGGTATTCGGAAAATTATACATTCCTAAAAAACCTGGTATAGCATTATGATCTCTTATAAATTCTTCAGCGAGTTTATCAAGTTCTAAACTGGTAACCCCTGGTTTAATTCTGCTGGCAAGCATTCCTAGTGTTTTGGATACTAACAATGCACTCTCTCGCATTAGCTCAATTTCTTCTCTTGATTTTATAATCATTGACATATCAGTATAGCTTTTGTGATTAAAATAATAAGAATTAAATCAATGATTTTCCTGTCATGCTTTCCGGTTGAGACACTCCAACAATTTTTAATACAGTAGGAGCAATATCAGCTAAAACACCATCCGATACTTTTTCTAAATAAGGATCAATCATTATAAGTGGTACTGGATTGGTCGTATGTGCAGTATGTGGGCTGCCATCAGGATTAATCATCGTTTCACAGTTTCCGTGATCTGCAATAAGTAAAGTTGTATAGCCATTTTCAAGTCCTGTTTCAATAACTTCTTTAGCACAAATATCCACAGCTTCACAGGCTTTAATGGCAGCATCCATGATTCCTGTATGCCCTACCATATCTCCATTTGCAAAATTAAGACAAACAAAATCAGTAGTTCCTTCTTTAAGATCTGCAACTAAAGCATCTTTAAGCTCATAAGCACTCATTTCTGGTTTTAAGTCGTAAGTAGCTACTTTTGGAGATGCTTTTAAAATTCGTTTTTCTCCTTCAAAAGCTTCTTCTTGCCCACCAGAAAAGAAGAAAGTCACATGAGGATATTTTTCTGTTTCGGCAATTCTAATTTGAGTTTTACCTGCTTTAGAAAGTACTTCTCCTAAAGTTTCCTGAATATTATCTTTCTCATAAATTACATGAATACCTGTAAAGGTTTCATCGTAATTAGTCATGGTTGTATAATGTAAATCTAGTTTTTGAGTATTTTGTGCTTCAAAATCTTTTTGAGATAACATACTTGTGAGTTCGCGACCTCTATCCGTACGGAAATTAAAAAAGATCACCACATCACCGTCTTTAATTCTACTTTCTGAAGAAGTATCTACCACTAACGGCTCTATGAACTCATCAGTGATGTCTTTAGCATAATTTTGTTCTAGGGATTGTAAAACATCTGTCGTTGCCTCTCCTGTTCCACGAACAAGTAAATCATAGGCTTTTTGAACACGATCCCATCGATTATCACGATCCATAGCATAATAACGCCCTATAACAGAAGCTAGTTTCCCTGTAGTAGCTTGCATATGGGTATCTAATGCCTTTACATAAGATATTCCTGATTTTGGATCTACATCTCTTCCATCTGTAAAAGCATGTACGAACACTTTATCTAGCCCATTGGTATGTGCTGCAGAAAGAATCCCTTTTAAATGATCAATATGAGAATGCACCCCTCCATCACTTAAAAGTCCTAAAAGATGCAGGCTTTTACCTTGAGCTTTGGCATGATCAAAGGCTGATTTTAATACCAGCTCATTTTTAAAAGTATCATTTTTCAAAGCCATATTAATACGAGTAAGCTCCTGATAGACAATACGCCCTGCACCTAAGTTCATGTGACCAACTTCACTATTACCCATTTGCCCTTCTGGAAGCCCTACATGTAAACCATCTGTACGAAGTGCTGCATTAGGATATTTCTTGTAAAGACTATCTATAAAAGGAGTCTTGGCATGATCTATTGCAGAAACTTTTGGATCAGGAGAAGTTCCCCATCCGTCGAGAATCATTAAAATAGCTTTTTTATTCATTTTCTTTGGGTATTTAAAATTATAATACAAATATAAGAGCCTATTTAAACTCCA